>NZ_DALZDK010000008.1:0-38673 GCF_031978665.1 Niallia sp.
AAAGGGGCTGGGAAAAACTAAATAGCCAATCTTTAGAGACGAACAATCTCTAATTTAGCTCTTAAATAAAGGTTGCTTTCTCATACTGGTTATTTATGTTTATAAATTTAGCCAAGTATAAACACTAATACGTTCCATTGCGCTACAGACACACGATGCGTCGGGGGAGGAAGCTTAGAAGCTTAAGCCCCCTCAGCTTCTGTTGGGTCTAAAGCATCCTCTATTTTCCGCAGGAGTCGAGTGTCTTCCGCTCCATTCCACTTCGTTTTTAAAGGTTGTTTTTCTAAAAAAAAATTTATGCAATAGAAAAAAATTTAATTGGAAAAGCGGAGCTGCGAGAAAAAGTCCGAGACCCAGCAGGAACGTAGTGTAGTGACGAGGAGGGCCCCATGGAAAGGGAAGTGTATTCAGGCTGCGGTTACTAACACTAACTTTACTGAATCAGCCTTTTATAAAACTAATAAAAAACTAATAAAAAACTAATAAAAAACTAATAAAAAACTAATAAAAAACCCGAACAACCATATGGAACTCTCGTTTGGTTGTTCGGGGCTGTCTATTGCTGGAATACTTATATCCCAACCTCTTACTATACAGTATTAATCCTCTAAATAATGCAAGCTACAAAATGTTTGTATTTCCTCAAGCTCATCATCTTCTAAACCATAATCTAAGTATTTGTTTTCTAAGCTATTATAAAAATGATAATTAAGAATGCGGGTTCCATTTTCATCTACTGAGAAAAGAACTTTTATTTGTAAATGATCTTCTTCTGCTAGCTCATCTTCCTCATCGAACTCGACAGTTAGGAAAAATTCATAACGTTTCCCAGCAAGAATGCCAGTTGGGTCCTTAATTTCTTCGATTGTATATTCTTTAATGTTCACTTAATAAACCTCCAAAAATTCTTAGGTAAAACGACAGTTAGTTTGTTCACAAAAAAATAATATCATATTAAGAAGGGAATAGCTAATTGTATTCGTTTTAATATATTTAAATAAATAGTAGCATTAGATAAAGGAGATATATCGACAATTTATTTAAAATAATGTTTGCATTAATAGTAGGAGTTGTGGCATAATAAAAAGTTTGACTTTCTTATAAAAATATGTTATATTTATTATTAGTTTTTAGTTTAGATTTATACTTCTTATGCACTTGTTTAGGGATCTTTTTTTGGTTTTCTCTTGTTTACAAGTGTTTTTATTTTATGGTGTTAAATTTCTATGTGGAGCGAATGGCAATAGATGTCGGTATAAGCATGAAGTGGATTGCGAAAACTACCTATATATTTTCAAACATAGTTATTTAACAAAAAATTAGCTTCCTGGAGGTGCTTCATTTGGCAATGGGATTTGGCAGAAGAAATAATGAAGAAATTGTTAAAGAAGAAGTGATGGTTTGGGATTGTACTTCAGAAACATGTAAGTGTTGGATTCGGGATAATTTTAAAAGCAGTGAAACACCAAAGTGCCCAATATGTGGAAGTGAAATGGTACAAACAACTAGAGAACTTCAAGTAGTTAATAATAATAGCATATATTCAAAATAAAAGAAGAGGAATTTTCCAAAAGGATTGACCTCACAAGATTTGTCCATTCGGTGGAAAAGTAATCGATTGGTGAATCTTGTATGGTCTGATCCAATATGGAGAAGGTCTATTTTTTTTTGCCTATTTTTCGATAATTCTTCATAAAAAAGCAGAAAAAACGCCAGTAAAAAATGACATTCTTTCTGCAATAAATACCTTATTGATGGAATTATATCACCTGTTAAGCGGTAAAGCTAAGCATCAAGGGGATTAACGAAGTTCCCCATAAAACAGTAATCCATGCTGCTAAAATCATTGCAAGAGTCGAGAATGTTGCTTCTTGTTCACCAAACTCCATCGCTTTAGATGTACCAACACCATGCGCGCCCATTCCAAGTGCTAAGCCTCTTGCAATCGGAGAGCGAAGCGATAACCATTTTATCGCGTATGGTCCAATGATTCCTCCTAATACTCCAGTAATAATGACAAATATAGTCGTTAATGTTGGAAGACCACCAATCTCCTCTGAAACGACAATTGCTATTGGCGTGGTAATCGAGCGTGGTAAGATGCTCATAATAAAGTCATTGTTTAAATGGATCAAAATAGATAATAAATAAGAAGAAAAAATAGCGACCAATGTGCCTGTTGTGACACTAATGATAATAATCGTAAAATATTTCTTTAACAAATGCAAATTTTTGTAAATAGGGACAGCGAAAGCTATCGTTGCTGGTCCTAATAAATGCGTTAATGGCTGTGCTGATTCCATATAAGTCGTTGCTGGAATTTGAAAGACAGAAATAAATGCGATAAGAAGTACTGGGGTAATTAATAACGGATGAAACAACGGTATATTCCATTTCTTATAGCATGCTTTGGCTATGCGATAAAGCATATAAGTTATAATGGTAAGAATAATAATTTTCATTTGCTAAAACGTCTCTTTCTATTATAAATTTTTTCAGCAGTAAATCCTGTAGCCCCCATTACAATAAAAGTACTTATCGCAATTAATAAAACTGTTTCAATTCCTTTTACATTTAGAATTTCATTGTAATTAACAATGCCGACAGCTGATGGAATAAAAAATAACAGTAATTCTGCAAGTAGCCAAGCAGCTCCTTTTTCAACCCATTCTATTTTCACTATTTTAAGCTTTAATGTAATAAAAAGAACTATCAATCCAATCATTGAAGCAGGAATTGGTATAGTAACGATCATTTTAATTCCTATTCCAATTAAAAGAAAAATATGAAGGAATAAGATTTGACCAGCGATTATCAATATATTCTTCAATGAGATCACCTTCTGATATTCATTTGATGGAATGAGTTATCCATCACCTTGGTATATGAATATCATACCCTTCTATTAGTTATTCGTAAAATACATAGTTATTATAATTAATATAACTAAAAGTTATGAAAGGTAGCGAGTAGTAGAAATGGTAATTATTCATTATTAAGTACAAAGTCAATGAATCTTCTACCAGCAACAGATAGATAGCGATCCTTCTTCGTTATGATGACAAGCTCCCAATTCGTCACGGGCTCTAAGTCAATGAAATGGACTTGATTATTATTTGCTCGATTACATATCGATTCTGGGAGTATAGAAATACCTAAATTTGCTGCAACAATTTCAACCATAAAGTCCCATTGGGAGCTTTTGAAGATAATATTTGGCTCAAATCCTTCTTGAATGAATTTTCTTCTCATTATTTCATAAAGCGCAAATTCTTCACTGTAAAAAATAAATTCTTCCTCTTTTAATTCCTTCATTTGAACCTTTTTCTTATTTGCTAAGCGGTGGGATTCTGGCACAATCAATTTTAATTCTTCTTTAACAAGTGGAAATACATGAAAAGCTTCATCTGTTAAAGGAAGCACGGCTACCCCTATTTCAAATTCGCCTTCTTCCACACTTTTAACAACCTTTGCAGCCCCATATTCTTTTATGTTAATTTGAATGTTCGGATATGCTTTATGGAATGCAGCAATTATTTTTGGAAAGAATAAGCTTCCGATAATAGGCGGAAGACCAATATTTATATTTCCTCTCGTTAAATTCGTCATATCATGCAGGGTGGATGACATTTCTTCCACTTGCGCAAGAATTTTTTGTCCATATTCAAAAACCACCGAACCAGCATCAGTTAGCTCATGTGTTTTATTGGAACGATGAATTAATGTTAATCCAATTTCTGCTTCTAAGCTTTTGATTGCTTTACTTAGTGCAGGCTGAGAAATATGAAGATTATCTGATGCTTTCGTCATATTTTTTTGTTTAACTACTTCTACAAAATAATGCAACTGTCTTATCTCCATCTTTCTTTCTCCTTTTATTACGGAAAAGGGCTGTCTCTTTTTTTTGGAGACAGCCTTCCGACCATTATTTATTAGGTAGTGATCTTGCTTTAAAATGCCAAAATAATTTTATTTTGGTATTTTCTTTAAAAGGGATAAATTTCTAATCATAGAACCAACAAACATAGTAACAGCTCCTCCAAAAAGAAGAATTAATACTGTTTGCTTGCTAATAACATCTAGTGGATAGAGAACACTACTTAAGATTGCTAAGAATCCAATCAACGATAAAAACCAACCGAATTTAGTCATAATAAACTTCCTGTCCTTTAAATAAAATGTATTAATAATTACTTATTTTACGCAAATTAGGAGGGAAGTACAACTATTGTTGGAAGCTTTTTATTATGCATTTAGTTATATGTGGTTATTGATATCAAGATATATAATGGTTTTTACAGCTAATTTACTAATTTATATGGATTTAGCATGTCGATAGACCTGACTTGCTGGGGAGATATAAGAAAAGAATTTAGGTTTAAACGTGAAAGTGAGGTGGTATAAGTAGATTATCAACTTAAGAAAGGTGTGAAGATCATGAGCATTTTTCACGAGTTAAAAGACAAGATAATCTATACGCAGAATTGGAAGGATAACTTAATCGCACACAAAAAGTATGAAAATCTATATAGAAAAAATCATGTGGAAATGATTTATGGTACTATCTATCGTACAAAATCACAAAAACAAAATGGGCAAAAATAATAGACTAGGGTGGAATGCATCCTAGTCTTTGTTATGCTACTTAACAACTTGCCTATATTTTTATTGAGCCATAGATGTTTCTTTTAAATAATCAGAAAAAACTTTTTGTACAAGAGCTTGTTCTTGAATATCGTCAGAACTATGTAGATCCTTTATACAGACCACGTAAACTGATTTCACGAATAAGTGCAGTGCTTCATCATTTGTTAATTTCTGAATTTTCTTTATTAATTGAGTATCAGAAATGTAATTAACGATACGATCTAGGAATTCCTTTGGGTAATCTTTTGGCTGCTTGCCTGTTTCTTCTTGAAAAATTCCCCCTTGTCCTTCAATTTCGACATGACGTATTACTTTTTCTAATTCTTGAATACTAAATATCTCCATTGATTATACACCTCTTTCCCTCTAGTATTATAACAGGCTATTAAACAGTAGTAAATTAATGTTTTTACACTATTTAAAAAAGCTTGCTTTAATAGTATTTCAAAGGTGTTATATAAAAGATTAGGAGAATGCTTATAAAGGCTTTTTTACTAATGTATCTGCATAGTGCATTCCTTTAATGGAAAGGAAAATGCTACAAAAAGAAGAACTAATGGTACAATAGACTGTATCCCACTCTTAACGGGCAGTAAGACCTCAACCTCAAGCTTGCAGTAAATCAAGAAAGCTTGGTGTTGAAATCCTGCTGTGTAGAGCTGATAAATGCAGCTAACCATCATTGTGGGGGATGAGAAAAAAACTACTGATGGAAGTTTTCTTAATAAAATTTAAGTTTATTTTGAAAAGGAGTCATAATGGATAATAACAGAATGTATCATATGGTAAAAAGATTTCATGAAGCATTTGGACATGAAGTGGCAGCAGAACCGACTGCTATCGATGAAAAAACAGCTGTTAATCGAGCTGTTTGGACAGGAGAAGAATTAGTTGAATTTTTATATGCAACGGCTGAAGGAGATGAAAGCAAATTCCAAGAACTGTATGAACAGTTTTTAACGGGCTTAAATAAAGCAGTTGATAAAATACTTACTCAAAAGAAACCAGTTGATGATAAATTAGTAGCACAAATGGATGCACTAACAGATGTAGAGTATTTTAACCAAGGCAGTTTTGTAATTGCTGGAGTAGAACCATTTGCTCTTTTTCAAATAGTCCAAGAGGCAAATATGGGAAAGTTATTTGAGGATGGCAAACCAAGGTTTAGAGAAGAAGATGGTAAAATTATTAAGCCGCCAAATTGGGAAGCAGATTTTGCACCTGAAGGCAGATTACAAGCGGAAATAGAAAGACAACGAAAAAATAAATAATAGGAGGGAGGAACTGACGTCTTAAGCATCGCTGCTAATTGAGTAATGAAAGACAAAGTTCTTCCCTTTTTTTATATTTACCTATTTTGAAATATAGAAGCTGGAATCAATACAGAAGGATTTCCAGAAACGTAGGGACCAACTTCATATTGCTGAAATATTAGCTCTATCCCTTTATCTGATAAATAGAAGTTCGTTTCATTTGTTACTTTAAAATCCGCAAATTCAGATGGATCGGAATAGAATATTTCGGGATGTTTTTTCATATATGCTAAGGCGTAATTCGTCACTTTCTCATACTCTCGATCAGACTTGAGAAAGTCATCTAATGTCAATTGGTTTCCAGATTTGAGATCAAAGTTGTAAGTAGTGATAACCGTATTACCATGTGCCCCGCCAGTAAATTGATAATCAGTAAATAATATGCTCAATTTACTATTCCTATTGTATTTAACCTGATAGTTTGTCATGTATTCGTATTGACAGGTAGATGGTGATTCCTTACAAACTGGATCTTCTTTCATCTTTTCCATCTCTTTCATCAATCTTAAGTAGCTGTTATACGAATCTTGTATATGTTGTATAAGAATTTTGTTTACTCTATTTTGTGCTTTATTATTAGGAGCGCTTATTAGAGTAGGAAATTTAAGGTTTTCGATATTTTTATATTTTTTTGTCATTACGACGTTTGGAGTTTTTATCGCAATAGTAGATATCGGTTCAATGGTAATTACAAGTATTTGCAAGGCGATGGATAGCTGAACAAGAAATTTCATGTGCTTTTTCATAAAAATCTCCATTCTTTTTTAGTATAAGTATTATTTTTTTACGAAATAGAATGAATATGTATGGATATAGTTGGAAAAAAACATATGCTTTGTATTGTGAGTGAAGAAGGAGGATAATGAAATTAGTAGATGGGAAAAGAAAATGAAACTTTTTTGGATGTTAATCAGTACATAAATAAAAGATAATGGAGGTTGAATTTTATGGGATTTTTAAATGGATTAATGGGGAATGCAAGTTCTGCAGATGTGAAAGAATTAGAAAAAGAATTAAGCAACATAATAGGAACAAATGAACAGATAGAGCTTGCATATAAATTAATTAGAGACTTAATTGTATTTACTGATTTGCGATTAATCCTTGTTGATAAACAAGGACTAACTGGAAAAAAAGTCGAGTACATGTCTGTGCCTTTTAAGAGTATTTCTCGTTTTAGCATCGAAACTGCTGGTCATTTTGATTTAGATGCTGAATTGAAAATTTGGATTTCGGGAGCAGAGTTGCCAGCAATATCTAAACAATTTAAAAAGGATAGCAGCATATATGATGTCCAAAAAGCCCTTGCAAGTTATGTAGCAAAAGCTTAATAAAAAAGAGAGCCAGTCCCCGCAAATAAAATTATCTGCGGGACTCTCTTAAAAAAGATAGAAGGAATGTAATGTTCTTTGTGGAATATTTATTTAGTATAGTGAAAATAGGGTAAAAAGATAAAAACATGAGAGGGGAAATGGATTTATAAAGGAGGGGGAATAAAATGAATTCCGAAACGAAATTTACAGGGAAGTCCACATTATACGATCGTTATCGGCCAGGTTATCCAAAAGTTTTCTTTAAGGAGCTTATAACAGAGTATATCGGAAGAAAAGATAATTTTGTCATTGCCGACATTGGTGCAGGTACTGGGATTTTCACCGAATTAATAGCAAATGTTGGTACAGATATCTTAGCAATAGAACCAAATGATGATATGAGGGCTATTCTAAAAGAAAGAATGGAAGATCTAAAACAGGTAACCTGTTTAGCCGGTTCTGCTGAGAATACTGGGATTGCGGATAAGAGTGTGGATTTAGTGACGGTCGCTCAAGCATTTCACTGGTTTGATGCCGTTGCCTTTAAAAAAGAATGTAAACGCATTTTAAAGACAAATGGCTATGTCATGCTTATATGGAACAGTCGTGACCACACTAGTAAGTTAAATAAGGAGACTGCCAAAATATCAAAAAAATATTGTCCGAATTTTCAAGGGTTTAGTGGTGGAATTAATATTGAGCGGTTGGATTTACAGCAATTTTTCAACAATGGATATGAGCATTATGCTGTCTCTAATCCATTAAAAATGAGTAAAGAATATTTTATCGGTAGAAATCTGTCCGCTTCCTATGCACCACAAAAAGAGGATATTTTTTATGAGGAATTTGTTGAAGAACTAGGATTTCTTTTTGAAAAGTATAGTAAAGAGGAATCAATATTAGTTCCAAATGATCTGCATGTTTATGTAGGCGCTATCATTTGAATTGCCTTTAGAATACACTAGCTTATTATTAAACTTTATATTCACAGATCTTTCGAAACATATTGACAATTAATAATAGAAATTTTACAATGAATCTTAATATAAATGATGGCATTGATAAGGAAAAGTAAATAAGGCAATATTTTATAGAGAGCTTCCGATGGTGGAAAGGAAGTAAATGAACCTTATTGAAAATGACCTTTGAGCTTCGTACCGAAAACTTTAGGTGAGTAGACTACGACGAGATAGGCACTCGTTATAACAGCAGCAGTATCTCTTTTAAAAGACGTACTGATTGGAGGCAAATAGTGCAAATTATTTGTGAAGCTAGGTGGTACCACGGGTGAACTCGTCCTAATCTTTTTAGATTAGGGCGTTTTTTTTATGTTTTTAATGATGGGGGGATTTAGCTATTCAGTAAGAGCCTCAGTGAAAGAGGATTGATAAATTTATACAAGCAGAAGAAATAAGATAGATTGATTAGGGAGGAATAGATTATGACGATATTTATCGGGGGGGCATGGCCCTATGCAAACGGATCTTTACATTTAGGACATGTGGCAGCTTTGTTGCCAGGTGATATTTTAGCGCGTTATTTTCGCCAAAAGGGAGAAAATGTTCTTTATGTTTCCGGGAGTGACTGCAACGGAACTCCAATTTCTATTTGCGCACAGCAGGAGCATACAACTGTTCAGGAAATTGCTGATCGATATCACAGCGAATTTTACCAATGCTTTTCGCAATTAGGTTTTTCATATGATCTTTATACAAGAACAGATGCCAAGCATCACCATCAATCGGTTCAGGAGATTTTTCTTACTTTATTAAAGAACAAATATCTCTATAAAAAAACGGTAGAGCAAGCTTATTGTGAAAAAGACAATCAGTTTTTACCTGATCGTTTTGTAGAAGGGATTTGTCCACATTGCAAACAAAAAGCTAGAGGAGATCAATGTGACCACTGCTCTGCTATATTAGATCCATTAGAATTAGAGGAGAAGCGTTGCAAAATTTGTGGAGAAGAGCCTGTCATTCAGGAAACGGAGCATTTCTATTTTGCCTTTAGCCAGTTTCAGCAGGAGATGGAAGCATACTTAAAAGAAGCTTCAGAAAAACAATTGTGGCGCGAAAATGCACTTGCTTTAACGAAACGTTATTTACAAGAAGGACTTCCAGATAGAGCAGTAACAAGGGATTTGCCAAATGGAATTGATGTACCTTTACAAGGATTTGAAGGAAAGAAAATTTACGTCTGGATAGAAGCTGTAGCAGGCTATCTAACTGCTAGCATGGAGGCTTGTAAAAAGAAAGGTGTGAATGTTGAAGAGTATTGGAATAACGAAACAATTTCCTATTATGTGCATGGAAAAGATAATATTCCATTCCATACTGTCATTTGGCCAAGTATTTTGCTTGGGTTGGGCAGAAAACCCTTGCCAACGCATATCATTTCCAGTGAATATTTGACGTTAGAAAAAAGAAAATTATCCACTAGCCAAAATTGGGCTGTTTGGGTGCCATATATCTTAAATAAGTACGATCCCGATTCGATTCGTTATTTTTTAACGATTAATGCACCAGAGGCCAGAGACACAGACTTCTCTTGGCGTGAATTTATCTATAGCCACAATAGTGAATTATTAGGAGCATACGGAAACTTTGTTAATCGAACATTGAAATTCATTCAAAAAGCATACGATAGCAAGATTCCCGAGAAAACCATTTCGAAAAATATTATTGCTATTACAGAAGAGGTTTATCAAAAGTCAGGAGAATGGATTGAAAACGGAAATGGGAAAAAAGCATTAGAAGAAATTTTCGCTTACATCCGTTATGCGAATCGTTATTTCGATCAACAAAAACCATGGGAACAGGTAAAGACAAATAAGGAAGGTGGAGAGATTACCTTAGCTAATTGTACGTATATTATTATTAATTTAGCACAGCTTCTTGAACCTTTTGTTCCGTTTTCGACACGGAAAATTAGAGAGATGCTGGGGATTACGAAAATAGAATGGAAGCAACAACATACTCTTCCCGCCGAAATACGATATGTTCTGCCACTCTTTGATAGATTGGATATAGGTTTAATTGAGGAGGAATTAAATGCACTGTTAGATGGAGTAAAAAAAGAGTAACTCTATAATTGGATATTAATCACTTAAAACATCCCTTTTTCAGCACTTTTTGGAAAGGGATGTTTTAAGAAAGGGTAGCTAATAGGATACAATAGCAAAAAGATACAGAGCAACATCTAATACACGGAAAAATCGGATTAGATGTAGAAAATTAATGAATTTATTAGGGGAGTAACAGGAAAATTGCTTTTTTATATCGAATATTTAAGTATTATCGTTTCTTTTATAACCTTTTTAATAGCAATGAATATACTATGTTAAATACATTACTTGGATCGTTTAGCAAAAACACTTGGCAATATTTCTATTATTACGGAATAGACTAAAGATAATAAACAAAGAACGGATTATAAGAGAGTATATGGTTAAAGGGGTTGAATAGAGTATTTAATAAGTAGGAGGGAGCGAAAATGAAGTGGAGTGAGTTTGTATCACAAGGAATGACCAGAGTCTTACCAGTTATTGTAGAGGTTTACGGTAAAAAATATCCTCATTATACAAGTAAGCTTTATCCTATATGTTATACAAGCTTTAGTGATTTAGGCATTCTTTTCACACCATGTGGTTTATTTAGAAGAAAAAAGAAACACAGTATACGAACAGTTCGTTATAAAGAAGTTGTCTCAGTTGAATTTAATGTACAACGAGTTCCGACTGTATTTTTATATCTTTTAGGCTCATCCCTACATCTAAATATTATCATCCACTTAAAAGACCATTCTATTTTACACTTGGAAAGTGAAGATATAGGTCTTTTCCCTGAGCTGATTCAGCTACTAAAAAAACATAAAGTAGCTATTAAAGACCCGTTAAAGCTTCAAGCAATTCTGAAAGAACAGGATACGATGGAAAAGTTTTACTCCTATTTGGATAAGCATTTAGAAGCAAATTCGCATCATAATGACAGGGAACCTAAAATTAAATAGATTATTAATAGCGTTAAACAATGCGATAGTGCATTCAGTAAAGATAGTCTAGGTCCTGCTTCTTTCACGGGCTTCTAATATAGCTAATGCCTTTTTATTATAGATGGAAACAGAAAAATGCATGGATGGGACAGTCATATGTCTACGATTGGGATTCTTGTTTTGTTTTCTTTTTATTGTCATATGGAATAGCCTCTAGTTACTTTTTATCTATAGGCTTTCCATTTTTTCATTGTTCTTATACAGGCTCTATTCGTGATTTTAGTAACGGGATAAAAGAAGAGTCTTAAAGTGATATTGGATATTTTTTAGAAAAAACCCAACTTCACTTTGAGACTCTGTTTAATTAGGCACGTTTGGCTAATAGATTTAATGCTTTTTTATTCATGTCATGAATATCTTCGAATGTTTCTGATACTGCTACTGTCATTTTTCTCCTATTAGGATTCATTGATTTTTTGGACTGTTTATTTGGTTTATTGAATGGAGTAGGAGTTGAAGCAGCTGTAGTTTTCTTTTTGCCTGCCATATCAATTCCTCCTTTTAAAGATGTTTTCTTTCCTAAATTTCTGGCACAAGCTATTAATCAATGAAACTATTAAGCTTTAGATTGTGTAAATGCTCATGCTTTTTTATCTATATATTATTATACTACAGAACATGCAAAATGGAGCCTTAAACCATGTACCAATCAAAAATTTGTGCGAGGTTAAGTATATGAGAAGCGTCAATTCCATCCACTTCAACGAAATCAGAGCTGATTCCAATCAGCATATTATAACTTTCCCCGTAATAGGCAACGATGAAAACATTTTTCGTCCATTCGTCCATATTTCCATCATTACTTGGATCCTTTAAGGGGGTACTCTTACCATCTAGAAGATCCTGGATGATGCTGGCTTTCATTCCACTGTCTAGAAAACTAATATTATAACAGATTTCTACACTATTAAAGGCTGTTTCCAGGTTTTGAATCAATTCCTCTCCATCAGCACTAATGGCAAATGGGAAAATCGCGATATGAAACTGAAATGTGTCTGCGTATAGATTTAAATATGCCCGTAATTCATCCTTGTATTGGCGCCAATGCTGGGGAAGATTGCGATCCATAAAATGGTCAGCAGTTCTGGAAATAACTTCTGTAAAGTTTTGGACTTTCTTTGCATTGTATCCTAAAACTTCTTCATTTTTACGAATTGTTTTTCGTATGTAATTACTGTGCTGAAATTCTGTGTTCCAAATTTTAAGTATATCCGGAGTTTGGAAAACAGCGATATCAAGAAAGACAGCGGCAAAAGCAAAAGATAAAATGGTTTTCCAATCATTAATTTGTAGTTGACTGGAAAAAATCCCAAGGCAGATAAGAAGAAAAAATAGTACATAATACGACTTACGAATTGCTTGAAGATTTTCGACATATTTATCCGTTCGCCACCAAAAATACACGAGTGATAGAACGACCAACAATATTATTATAGAAATAAACCCAAAATAAATCGTTGTCAAAATAGTTCCTCCCAATACTTGGTATCTATTATTATAGCATGTATTTGATATTTTAATGCGTGATAGCTAAAAGTGAAATCCAATTCTTTATTTGAAGGTAGCACGTTTTCGATAAGAAGAAGAGGATAAAATGATGGATTTACCGACTTTGCAATAGTTTGCCTAGATAATTTAACGGAGGAAACGAATCGATATCATGATTACAATTTGTGGTCAAGGCTGAATAAGCTAGAGTGAAAAAATAAAAACCAAAACAAAGGAAATCATTTGCCATATAATTTCTGCTTTCTAATGAGGAATGACCTTTGTATTTAGAATATGATAATCTAAAATGAAAGATAACCGATAAGAATCGCTTTTTACTAATTGAAATGGAACATCTAGAAAAACCTTAGGGTGGAAAGGGATTTGCAATTTAGCTTATCATTTCCCTAGGATAATAAGAGGATATCAATTATAATAAGAAAAAAATGGTAAAATAAGGCCTTGAAAAGCTGGAAATGAAAAAGAGGGATAGGATGTTTCCTAGATTAGAGACTGAGAGACTGATATTAAGAGAAATAAAAAAACAAGATGCTGCTGATTTATTTGCTTATTTTTCAAGGGAAGAAGTTACTCGCTATTATGGACAAGAAGCTTTTGAAAGTATCGATCAAGTTGAAATGCTAATTGGACATTTTTCGGAAAGCTATCGAAATAGTCGAGGGATAAGATGGGGAATTGAAATAAAAGGTACTTCGCATCTTATTGGGACACTTGGTTTAAATAATGTGGTTCTTACACAGAAACGAGCGGAAATCGGTTACGAAATCCATC
Source organism: Niallia sp. (assembly GCF_031978665.1). NCBI lineage: Bacteria > Bacillati > Bacillota > Bacilli > Caryophanales > Bacillaceae > Niallia > Niallia sp. The sequence continues at coordinate 13,604 of NZ_DALZDK010000008.1, forward strand.
CTGATTATTGGAGACATGGATACACATCCGAAGCAGTAGAAAGAGTTATCCGTTATGCATTGGAGGAGCTTCCATTAAATCGATTAGGTGCATTGATTTATTTAGAAAATGATGCTTCAAACAATCTTGTTAAAAAGCTTGGATTTCAGCATGAAGGAATACTTCGATCGTATTATGTGCAAAATGGCAGAACTTTTGATACAAATGTATACTCGATAGTCAAAGAAGATTTAATTTAAATAGATTGGATGAGCAAAGTGGGGAATAAAACAACGATATACTTAGTAAGGCATGCTCACTCTGTGTATTCCACAGATGAGTTAGGTAGGCCGTTATCTGAGAAAGGCTTTTCAGACGCTAAGTACGTAGCAAAACGAATGCAAACAGAATCAGTCGATGTAGTTGTGTCAAGTCCATATAAGAGAGCGATACAGACAGTAGAAGGAATTGCAGAATATTCTCAAGTCGCAATCAAATGTATAGAGGAATTCAAAGAACGAGTACTAGCTGAAGGAGCAGTTTTTGATTTTGATAAAGCAGTCGAAAAGGTGTGGAAAGAAGAATCTTTTGCATGGGAAGGAGGAGAATCGAATTTCCATGCTCAGAAAAGAGGCATTCAGGCATTATTTCAACTTTTAAAAAGATATGAAAACAAACGAATTGTTATTGGCACACATGGAAATATCATGGTCTTAATAATGAATTATTTTTCAAAGGAATATGACTATACTTTTTGGAAGAATTTAAAAATGCCGGATATTTATAAATTAACTTTTGAAGGCAATTATTTAATAAATGTACATAGAATCTGGGAGGACTAGGATGGATAGACATCTATTTTTATTTGGCGGAGGTCCTCCATTTACAAGCACTATGGCAAGGGAATTTTCACAGTTGGCGACTGTAAGAAAAGGAAAAGTATCTTTGCTTATTTTGGATAGAACAAATTGGAAGGAGTATATGACAAAGTATACAAATTTACTTAAGGAATTTGGCTTTACGGAATTTCAATATATACCGCTTCCAACTGTACCAGTGGAAGAAGCTATCCAGCATCTTAGCAATAGTTCAGGGATTATAATAGGCGGAGGAAATACAGAGCTTTATGCAAAGTATATTGTCGATACAACTATTTCAAAAACAATAAAGAAACAATTTGTGGCTGGAGTTCCAATCGCCGGTTTTTCAGCTGGTGCGCTTATCAGTATGGAGAACTGTGTGATTTCAGCAAAGGATAATGATGCCAAAGTTATTAAATTTAGAAAAGGATTAGGATTGATAAAAGATACAGTTATTGCTGTTCATTATAGTGAATGGATGGATGAAAGTCACTTAAGAACTGCGGTCAAAACGCTTAAACCAATTTATAATTTTGGAATCGATGAAGGCACTGGAATGTATTTCTGTAATAATAAGCTAATAGAAACAGAAGGAGCTGGAGTTTTTAGTTTAAAAAATAATCATTTTGAAAAAATTGAGTAATCTCAATAGTCTTTCACTTTAAAAGATATTAAATTTTACGCATTCAACTTTTTAAAAAACCTAATTGGCAATAAGTGAATTTCGTATTCCGAAAAACTTACGTTGTATTAAAGCAATGTAAGTTTTTTTATGTTCTTATTTTCAGAAAAATCTGTTGTTTTTAGAATGGCTGGATGGTTAAAATAAAGGGAGAGAGGGGAGTTAAAATGGTACAAAAAATGAAGCAAATTTACATAAGATTATTTGAAGAAAGAGATGCAGAAGTACTATGGCAGCTTGAAGTAAGAAATAGAGATTTTTTTAAAGATTACTCAATTGGTCGAAAGGAAGAGTTTTATACACTAGATTTTCAAAAACAGCTAATTAAAACATGGAAAGAAAACGAGAAAAAAGATATCGATTATCACTTTGGAATATTTTTAAAGGAATCAGACTCTTTAATTGGAAGCGTCAATTTATATATGGTTAGGAGAGAACCTGCTCATAACGCTATCGTTGGTTATGTACTTGATCAAGCGGAAAACGGCAAAGGATACATGACAATTGCTGTGAAACAATTGGTTGATTATGCATTTAATAATCTGCATTTACATCGGTTAGAAGCAGGAGTAATGCCACATAATTTAGGATCGATTCGAGTATTAGAGAAGGCTGGATTTCATAAAGAGGGAATTGCAAAAAGTAATGTAAAAATAAATGGACAGTGGAAAGATCATCAGATTTTGGCAATTATTAATCCGAAAGATTAAAGAAAAGTAACTTAGCGCCCATTAATGTTATACAGAAGAGTGAGAAATTTGGAAGCAAGCAGATGGAACAACTAAATAAAAATACACAATGATTTGACGGAATAAAACTAAAACGACAGGCAGGATAACTGATATTCTGCCTGTCGTTTTAATTCAAGTTGTAATAGTTGTTTCCGAGGTTGGGGCAAAGTTAGTGATTTCTAAAACTACAGGACTGTTTGCAATAATTGTAGAACCAGCAGGAACCGTAATGGCTAACTGACCAGCGTTTTCCGCATCACTAGGTGTATAAGTAAGGAGATCTTCCATTTGAAGGATTCCGTTTACATACACTTTGAAATAACTGTTATCAGCTGTAAGTGCAGGTAGCGATGTTGCTGCATCACCAGTATCTGTCATAAATTCTGCTACACCGATTGCTAAGGTACCTCCTTCGGTAATGGGAGTAGTAACTATATGGAAAAAACGTTCAACAGTAGGAACAGTATCAATGGCTAATGTTGCACTCACCGCAAGCTTCATTATTTGTAAAGGCATCGTTTCACCACCTTATTCAATTATACTTTATGTTATGTAATGAGTAAGAGAACGATTAGACATAATGGAAATAATCACAATAGGCGCACCATCTTACTTTCGATTGATAGAATAATTATTATGGAAAAAAAGGTGGGAGAGATGGAAAAAGACCAAGGGTTGCCAAAGCCTTATTTGATCATTCCTGATATACCAGGTGCAGAAGTTTATGTACACTTACCGAAAAAAATAGTCGTTATCGAATATTTTGCAATTGCAGATGGAACTAAGAATATTTTTACAGAAGAAGAAGGGGTAAAAGAATTAGGGAAACAAAAAATTCTTGCACCTTCAAAATTATCCTATATGAATTTGTTTATTAACGCAGTTTTACAACCTAAAGAAAATTATGAAGTGAAGCAAGGTATGATTTGTCTTAAGACAGAAGATGTTCCTATTTGTGGGGCGACAGTTGTTTTGCAAATGTTTATTGTATAATTATGAAGTCTGTCTTAATAGATCAAGGCAGACTATTTCTTTATACTAAGCGTATATTAAGGGAGAAAGTTTTCTGAGGAAAGTAATCACTCAGAGGAGTGGGGAATACGATAATCATAATATGAATCTGTTTCTTCATTGGAAAAATATTGAAGATAGAAGAAGTGATAAATATTGGAACTGCTTTGATTCTAGAGGGAATTTGGGATTATTCAAGCGTAAAGTTGGGAAAACCTTTTTAATTATACATACCTAAACATGCTACCTGCATCATAAGATGATACAAGAAAAAACTATATAGAGATGTGGGGATTGTCATGAAGAATAAAAGATTGCTAGGGAAAGTTTTCTTTCTTGTTATAGTTGCTTTCTTTTTTATTGATTTTATAAAGCATGCAAGAATCATCGTGATTTATCCATTGAGTGTTAGATTTATTTTAGTCCTAATAATAATTGGAATATTACTCTATTTATTTAAGCGATTTAGGAAAAAGTAGAATGATTTGTGAGTGAAACAAAATCATCTCATGGATTATCCATGAGATGAAAAATGAAATCTGTTAATTTTGTTTAATGATTCGTTTATAAATATAAATTCCGATAAAGGCAAGTCCGATTACTGCAATAAGAGCGTATGCCACATTTGAATACATGTCCATGTAGTGAACGATATCCTCCCAAGAGTCACCAACTGCTGCCCCAATTCGAATAAGCACAAAGTTCCATACGAAAGTACCAATTGTTGTAAGAAATAAAAAGATACCAAAGTTCATTTTTGCCATACCTGCTGGAAGCGAAATTAAGCTTCGAATAAGCGGAATAAAGCGGCAAAAGAAGACTGTCCAATAGCCATATTTCTCAAACCAGCGATCTGCCTTATATAAATCTTCTCTTTTCAATCGGAGGATATGTCCCCATTTATCAACGATTTTTTCTAATCTCTTTATTTCTAATAAGGAACCGATGAAATAAAGAATGATTGCCCCTAAAACAGATCCAATTGTAGAAACGATGACCACTCCTGTTATAGTCATCTCTGTTTTTGCAGTCATTGCACCCCCAAAGGTTAGTATTACTTCTGATGGAATTGGGGGGAAGATATTCTCAAGCATGATTAACAAAAGTATACCAATGTATCCGAATTTTCCCATCGTTTCCATAATCCAATTTTCCATTCACTGCACTCCTTAACCTATTATCTGCTTGTGATAGATAAAATTTTTATCAGTTTACACATATTCGTATCTTATCATAAGGTACAAGAATCTTCTATAAATAATCCTATTTGCAAGACATTTATATCATTCTCTCTTTTTTAAAAATAATGTAGTTATTTGGAAATTGCGCTAAAATAAGGATGGGAAATACAGATTAATAGATTGGAGTTAGCATATGGTTGAATTTTGGTTAGCTACTCATTTAAGTGCAAGCTTTATGAATATAATTGGCTGGGCAATATTAATTGGGTTTATGTGTTTATTATATAAAAGGCAAATCGAAAAACCTGTCGTTTGGAAAATGGCAATTGTTGTCTACATAGGTTTATTTTGCTTTAACTTTCAATTTACACTAGGTGATTCACAATTGAAAATAGCTATTTTACCCCTTGGTGTATGGATACTCCTCTTTGTTTTTCGAAAGAAGAAAGAACGATGGAAGATATATCGGCCTTTTGTGTGGTTGGGTTTTTTTGGAAATTACATCTTTCTGATGACTACATTGTTTATTCCCCCACTACAAAATCTTCTTTATCCAACAGATAAAGTGGAGACATTCTTAGCTGAATTAGATGACCCTAGCATTGTATTAATTCATCCTTCTGGTAACCAAGCGGTTCTAAATAAAGAGGTATTCAGGAAAAGTCTATCCTCTTGGGAATTAAGAACAATGGATGTACAACAATGGTATCAAGAATCTTTCCCGGATTTTATAAATGATGATGTGGGAATTGACTGGGAAGAGGAACAAGAATATGAACCCCATCAAACAAATGAACAATTTCCTTATGTTCTTATGGGAGCTACCTCAAAGTGGGGAAGTGGATATGAATCTGCTATTTATATCGAAACTGACGGAAAAGGAATGATTATTTCGACTGAAAAGGGACAGTACTATTTTCGTACCTCTGAATCTATCTTAACAAGGAGGACGGAATAGATGAAGTATAAGTGGCGATGGAGTTTGATAGTTGTAGCTATGATTGCAATTTGTCTATATATTGTTCTTTCAATAACAGATAAATATAGTATGCCAGCATCCCTACCAACAGAGAATCATTTAAAGAAAATGATCTTAGAAACCGGTGAAGTACATATAAATACATTTTTCGAACATATTGCCCTAGACGATAAACATGTTTTCGTTCCCCATCTTTCTAATGATAAGCACTATGGCTATAGTTTAGTAGAATGGATAGATAATAAATGGGAAGTAACCTATGTAACCTCGTCAGGTCAACCGTTTCTTTGGAGAATTGGTGAGAAAAATCAGTCAGAATCCTATTTTTTATGGAATCTTGAAACTAAAGATGATCTTGATCATATTACTTTCTATTTGATTAAGAATCGAGATTATACTAGTGGCTGGGGAGGTGAATATTATGAACCAGCCATTCAAATGGAAGAAGTTGTTTCTATGAGTGGCAAGTCATATGGTATATACAAAGTACCGGACGAATGGGAAAACATATGGAAGGCAACACAAATTAAAGTAGAGATACAAGAAGAGGATTTATTCTCCTCCAATGGAGAAGAGTTGCATTATGGAGTTAAAGGATATGATAAGGAAAATAATTATGTACTACCACTTAACGATTATGAAAAAAGTGCAACTACCAATTCAGGTGCAGCTATAGAATATATATCGATTATGGATAAATGGGAAGGAGAACAATGGTAAAAAAGCTCTCCAATAAAAAAAAATGCAAACAAAACGATTAAATTAAGTGATTTTGAGGCATCCTTGAAAGATGTTTGGAGCACTTCGGTAAAAAACAGGACATTAGATGAAAGTCCATTTGCTTATAAACGGATGGAAGAGATTATGAAACAAACCGCAGATACGATTGATATTTCAGAAATTATCAAGTCTTTATATAATTTTAAAGCCATTTTAAGTAGGTGTCTGCGAAAGGGAAAAATAGCTTGAAAGGAAACAATTTTCCTTTCAAGCTATTTTAGATTGTCTTAGATACTAGAATTTCAAAAAAAGAGCGGAATAAAATCAGGAAAATGATAAAGATTACCATGAAATCTACTAATATATCTAGAATTCTTCAAAGATTGGCCACTTTTTCTCCTTTTCCTCTTCATTTTTTCCAAAAAAGTAGTCCTCTTTTTAACGGATAACACCATGAGGTAAAATCGCATGTACTCCTTTTACACCATTAACAATTTGCGTAATATGTAAATCAACAGCAACACTTGCTAAAGCAGTCGCTTCAGTTCGGGAAATAGAATAAAATTGCTCCATTAAAGATATCATATCAGCCAAGGCGATTTCTGTTGCCATATTTAAATCTTCATCGAACCCAAATGTAACCCAGCCATTTGGTGTTTTCGCGCGCGGATAAGTAAATTGTAAATCTTCTCTAACAATTAATGTGATGTCAACAAGATCCATCGGACATTCAATCGCTGTTCCTGAAATTTCTCCATCTCCTTGCAAGGCATGACCATCACCAATAGAGAAAAGTGCATCTTCAACAGAGATTGGTAAAAACAAGCTGCTTCCTTTAATGATTTCCTTGCAATCTATATTACCTCCACAATATCTTGGTGGGGAGGTAGAATGGACACCAGCTTCTTTTGGCGCAACTCCTAAAACACCCATAAACGGCTGCAAAGTAACATGAAATGGTCGGGAATGAATAGAAGTAGAACCAATCATTTTCTCTCTATCTAATTCCCAATCCAATTGAATTCTGTCGGTATTAGAGATTCCAATTGCATTGTTTTGCCAATTCGCCATGCCGCCTGCCCAATTGCGACCATACCATCCAGGAACGATATCGTTAAGTTTTACTTCTAATACCATCCCAGGTTTAGCTCCTTTAATCGCAATGGGACCAATCATTGGATGCTGTGGTTTTACTTCTTGTTCTCTTGAGGAATATTTACGATACTCCTCGTTTTTAGAAGAGGAATACCCCCATTCTATATCCAAGGTTTTTAAGTGAATAGAGTCACCTGATTCCACTGTGATAATGGGTTTATAGCTGTTACTAAACGTACCATGCAAGTTTTCCTGCTTTAATGTTAATTGATGGTGCATTTTTTCTCCTCCTAAAAAGTTTGTTTTTCCTTTTATTCGATAAAAAAATGCGCAATCCTTTATCCTAAAAAAATAATTATCTTCTTTTAGTTAAACTATATACTTTTGTTGCGATTATTTTTTGCGTTATTCTTTCTTTTAAAGTAGGAAATACAGAACCGACATATTCTTCTGGATTTCGAATATATGCCTTTTCATACATATATATGGTAAATGAACAAGATACACGCACGTAAATATCTCCATCTATGTCATATGGCTCTGAAATAGAAATTACTTCAAAAGAATCATCGAATTTATTTGTTTTTGCATTTATTTTCTTTGTTACATTCTCTTTATATTTCGTTGTTCTCATTGGTTTGTAATGAAAATCAACGACACCAATTGCCTGAATCATACCTTCCTCCCAGTTAAATCATTAGAACAAATATTATACCATTTATTTTTATGAAATTTTTGGGGGAATGTTATTTAAAAATTCGAAATTTATGATAGGATGAGAAAAAAAGGATATATTTGTTTTAAATTTGCATAGGAATACTACTAATTTTGAATGCGAGGGATAGAGTGAAAAAGCGTATAGTCGGCATATTCCTTTTTAATGAAGTAGAAGTATTAGATGTTGCTGGACCATTTGAAGTATTTTCCTTAGCTAGAGGGGACATTGACTCTTTTCGAGTTTGTACTATTTCAGAAACAGGAGGAACTATTATAGCGAGGAATGGTTTGAGACTACAAGCAGACTATTCTTTTGAAAATCATCCTGATATTGATATTCTTATCGTTCCTGGTGGGTACGGAGCAGAGCAAATCGAAATTTATAATCTTGCTGTCATTAATTGGATTAAAGAGCAATCACAAAAAGTAGAATACATTACATCTGTTTGCACAGGAGCCTTTTTACTAGCGAAAGCAGATTTGTTGGACGGGTTAAGAGCAACAACACACTGGATGGATATTGACCGGTTGGAGGAAGAATTTCCGAAAATACAGCTAGTTAGAAATGTAAAATTTGTAGATGAGGGCAAGATAGTAACTTCTGGTGGAATATCTGCAGGAATCAATATGTCCTTTCATTTGATTGGTAAATTATGTGGGGAGCATGTGGTAAAGGAGACAGCAAAACGGATGGAGTATGATTAATGATAGACTGACAGATAAATAGAATAGGAGGAGAAAAATAAGTTGAAAACAATCTCTATTTTACATTATGATGCTTTTACAGAACATCCGGATAGGGGAAATCCCGCAGGAATTGTATTAGAGGGTGAGAAATATACAGAGGAAGAAATGCAAAAAATAGCTAAAGAGGTGGGTTTTAATGAGACGGCCTTTGTTTTACCATCCGATTGTGCTGATCTAAAAATTCGATATTTCACCCCAGGCCATGAAGTGAATCTTTGTGGACATGCCCCTATCGCTACTGTTTTTGCATTAAAAACAAATGGGCATCTTTCTGAAAAAGAGATTTTTTCCATTGAAACGAAAGCAGGTGTACTACCTATTCGAATCAATCAAAATAAACAGTCACCTCCTTCCGTTACTATGAAGCAAGTAACACCACAATTTAAAGAATTTAATGGTTCGCGACATGAATTAGCAGAAGCGATCGGCATTAAAGAATCCGATTTAGATGCAAAGAATCCGATCCTTTATGGCAATACAGGGCTTTGGACATTGCTCGTTCCCATTAAGGAACTGCATGTATTTTCGAAAATGGCTGTAAAAAATGATTTGTTTCCATCTATTTTAAAGGAAATTCCTCATGCATCGATTCATCCGTTTTGCCTTGAAACCTATGATGTAAATGCAACGATGCATGGTAGGCATTTTTCTTCCCCCTACTCAGGTACGATAGAAGAATCCTGTTACTGGAACAGCTTCGGGAGTAATGGGAGCATATTACGTTACCTATGTGGATGAAAAGTGGAAGAACGATCCTATTATCATTGAACAAGGTCAGGAGATGGGTCGTGATGGAAGAGTATCTGTTCTCGTTTCTGAAAGGAAAGGTCAATTGGATGTGGAGATAAGTGGAACCGCGGTTTTTGTAAGGGAATTCAAAATAATTATAGAATGATGGAGTGACTAGAAGAGGGAGGAGCTTTCATGGAAAGATTAGAACCAATTAAAGCAGCACACCGGTTTATAGATACATACTTTACCAATTGTAATGCAGCTATTTTAGCGGGAAGTGTGGTGAGAGGACAAGCAACGGCCACATCTGATCTTGATATTGTCATTTTTGATGAGAAGATCGAAGCTTCCTATAGAGAATCTGTCCTTGAATTTGGTTGGCCAATCGAGTTATTTGTACATAATTTATCGTCATATAAGGATTTTTTCTTAATGGATTATAATATTGCGAAACCTTCCATGCAAAGAATGGTAGTAGAGGGAATTGTTTTAAGAGATAACGGAATTTTGCAAGATATAAGACAAGAAGCAGAAAAAATGCTAGAAGAGGGTCCGAAAGAATGGACAGAGGATACAATTCGAACAAAGCGTTATTTTATATCAGATGTACTTGATGATTTTATCGGATCAGACAGTGAACAAGAAGTCATTTTTATTGCAAGCACACTAAGCTTCCTTCTCTATGAATTTGTCTTAAGAGTAAATAAACAGTGGATTGGTACATCGAAATGGATGGTGCGGTCATTACAGCAATATGATACAAAATTCGCGGATGAATTTATTGCGGCGTTTGATACCTTTTACCGCAATAGGGAAAAGGTAAAAATAATTTTACTTGCGGATAAAGTATTACAGCCATATGGTGGGAAATTATTTGCAGGTTTTTCTATTGGTAAAGATATAATTCAAAAGTGACTCTTGGAAGTTACATCTACTTGGATGATGATTTAACTCAATCCTCCATTATTTTTTCTTATCATAAGTGATTAGCGTTATAAAATGTTTCACTAAGAAATAATGTTGTACGATAAATAGGAGGATATTAAGGGAGGAGGAATAAAAATGACTATTATTGGCGTGCATCATGTTCAAATAACGATTCCAAAAGGATTAGAGCAGCAAGCTAAGGAGTTTTATTGCGAAGTATTAGGCTTAACAGAAATAGAAAAGCCGGTATCTTTGCAAGGAAGAGGCGGATTTTGGCTATCGCTCGGAAATTTGGATATTCATGTTGGTACAGAGGATGGATTTGATCGAAATTCAACGAAAGCTCATCTGGCTTATCAAGTAGAAAGTATGAGTAATTGGAAAAATAAACTAAGCAAACTAGGAGTAAAAATAGCAGATTCCATTCCGATTGAGGGCTTTGAACGATTTGAATTTCGTGATCCGTTCGGAAATCGTGTAGAGATTATCGAAAAGAAGATACAGGGATAGTTTATTTACAGACAAAAAGATTGCTGCTAATATGCTAAACCAATAAGTAAACTACATAAAGGAGAAAACAGATGAAAGAAGGATTTATCGATGTAACAGGTGGGAAAGTTTGGTATATCATACATAATGAACAAGCTACAGGAATTCCCTTGCTTATTTTGCATGGTGGACCTGGTTCTAGCTCTTACTCTTTACAAGGATTAAAAGATTTGGCAATTGATCGACCGGTTGTTTTGTATGATCAGCTAGGCTGTGGCAAGTCGGATCGGCCAGATGATGATTCCCTTTGGACTTTAGACAGGTTTGTAGAAGAAGTTGGGCAAGTTCGGAAAGAATTAGGATTGAATAAAGTCCATATTCTTGGCCATTCATGGGGCACTACCCTTGCAGCTGCTTATTATTTTAGTGATCCAAAAGGTATTAGCAGTATTATTTTCTCCAGTCCTTGTTTAAGTGCACCGTTATGGGAAAAAGATCAAAAGAAAAATCTGACATTATTACCGTTAGAAATTCAAGAAACGATCAGAAGCTGTGAAGAAAACGGTACGACTGATACCCCTGCCTTCCAAAAAGCGATTGAGGTGTTTAATGACCATTTTGTATGTAGATTAAAGCCTTACCCTGAACCTCTTAAGCAGGGAAAGCATTTTAGAAATCCACATGTATATCAATTAATGTGGGGACCATCTGAATTCACTGTTCAAGGGAATTTAAAAGCTTTTGATTGCACGGAACAATTACCGCAAATTTCCATACCGACCTTATATACTTGTGGGCGATATGATGAAGCAACTCCAGAATCGACGGAATATTTTAGTAGCAGAACCCCAAATGCATCTTTTCATGTATTTGAAAAAAGTGCACATATGGCATATATCGAAGAACCAGAACAATATAGACAGGTAATGAATAAATTCTTGGTTGTAATAGACAAGTAATGAAGCGATGAAAGAAAGCCGAAAGGAGGAACAGACCTTTTGGCTTTTGCTGTGCAATAAGAAAAAATTCGGTAAATTTCTACTTTATCTTTCTGTTTTTAGGAGATTATTGGTATACTACAGAATAGAGGTTCTACATCCTAAAAAGATGTTAAAACGATTTTAAAAGTAAAATGAGGGACATTGCGTGGAAAAAAAATCATCAAGAAAACTTGCAAGGTATTCACTTCTTATCATGGGATTGGGATTTATTTTGACCTTCCCTTTTCAAGATAATATTTGGATACATTTAGTTCATGGGGGCTTTGAAGCTGGACTTGTCGGGGGATTAGCAGACTGGTTTGCAGTAACAGCACTATTTAGGCATCCTTTAGGTTTACCGATACCACATACCGCTTTATTACCTAAAAATAGGGATAGAATGGTAAATGGATTAGTGAATGTTTTGAAGAAGGATTGGTTATCAAAGGAAAGCATTCAGGATAAAGTGAAGAATATTCCTTTTACCGAAAAAATCACAGCAATCATTAAAACAAGAATAGAAACAGAACCAGTAAAGAAAGCAATGATTAAGGCTACCCAACAAGCAATTAGCAATATTGACGTAGAAAAAATCACTCCATTTGTGCGTAAGCAAATGTCAGCTGCTTTATCTGATGTGCAAATTAGTAATATTTTAAAGCTGCTTACAAATCAATTAATTTCAGAAGAAGTAGATAAGAAAGCATTAGATCATGTTCTAGTGAAAACCGAAGCTTGGCTCAGAAAAGAAGAAACAGCTCGAAAACTTGGCTCTGTTTCCATGAATGTGTTAAATAATGTAGAGGCAAATGGCATGCTTCAATTTGCTTTGAAAACTTTGCAGAATATTTTAACGGAAGATAAGTTAGGGCAAATTGTCCAAAATCTTTGCTTAAGTGGAATGCGAAGTCTTCAAAGAGATGGGGAGCAAAACCGAGAAGCACTCATTCTCTATATTCGCAAGGAAATTGAAAGCTTTCCAGAAAATGAAAAAGTATTGGAAGGAATCAATACATGGAAGGATAAGGTGCTAGACTCCTTAGAATCCAATCATACAATTTTAGCTAGCCTTCAACAAGCACAAGAGAAAGCAATCGAGCTTCTTGAAAATGAGGAGTTTATGGAAACAAAAGCTATTCCATTTATTCTTCAACTAATTGAAAAAATCGAAGAAAATGGCGAAAAGATCGATCCATGGATTATTCACCAAATCTCTAATTTTATCGAGAAAAACCATGATCAAATTGGCAACTTAGTAAAAGAAAATCTCGATAAGTTAGATAATGAGACATTAGTCGATATGATTGAAAACAATGTCGGCAAAGATTTGCAATGGATTCGTGTAAACGGAGCGGTGTGCGGATTTATAATTGGACTGTTCTTAAGTGGTATTCAGTTAGTGGCTAATATTTTGTAAGCGCACAGTAAGTACATGAAAATATTGCAAATAAAAAAGCGTTCAGAAATGAATGCTTTTTTATTTGGTTATAGATTGTTAATACAGCTTCATTTTTTGTTCCTTTATTGATGTAAATTATTCAAAGTGTATTTATCCCGTCATTAAAAGTAAAAATCAAGAAAAATTACCAGTTTAAGGTGAAAAAGCTTTATAATAAGTATTATCTTAATTTTAAAAATATTAATGAAGTGAGGGATTATTGGTGAACATCAAAATAGAAACTCCCATTCATAGTAATGGGATTGCTGTTGTTTTGTTGAAAAAAATAAATGGAATATATAACGTTTTGTTAATGAAACGAGCAACCAAAATCTTGAAAGATATGTGGTGTTACATAGGAGGAAGCCTAGAGCATGGTGAACAAGCCTGGCAAGCATTTTTAAGAGAAGTAAAGGAAGAAACAGGAATTACAAAGGTAACACTTTATAGCTCGAATACATTTGATCAAATATATTCTCCATTAGAAAACTAAATATATATTGCCCCAGTATTTGTTGGTTTCGTAGAGGTAAACCAAGATGTACGTTTAAATTATGAGCATAATGAGTATAAATGGTTGTCTTTTGAAGAAGCAAAGGAATTAGTCACATTGCCGGGAAACGACGAAGTTCTTACCTTTATTGAAAAGCATTTCGTAAAAAATAAACCGCCAGAATGGTTGCGCACTGGAATTACGCAAGTAGGAAAGTAAGATGATAACGTATATCTATATGGTAAGACACGGAGAATCGCCAAAAACAGAAGGAACCGAAAGAACAAGAGGGCTAACGGAAAAAGGGAAACAAGATTCTGGGCGTATTAGCAAAATTCTGCAAAAGGAAGCAATAGATCTATTTGTTTCCAGTCCTTACCAACGGGCCATTTTAACAATTAAAGATTTAGCTACAGATTTAGGCAAAGAGGTGTTAGTTTTTGAGGACTTAAAAGAAAAAATGTTTACTCAAGAAACTACTCCTTTGTCTGATAAAGAATTGCACCCTTATCTTAGTAGGTCGTTTTCGAACCATGATTACGCGCTACCAGGAGCTGAATCTAATACTGAATGTCAAAAACGTGCGATAAAAGTTTTAAAACAGCTAATAAAAACATATGAAGGAAAGAAGATAGTGGTTGGAACACATGGTGCAGTGATGACGTTAATGATGGGCTATTATGACAAGCAGTTTGATTTGAATTTTTTACTACATACGACAAAGCCGGATATTTACCGTATGGAATTTTTGAGAAATGAATTAGTGCAAGTGAAAAGATTGTGGCAATGAGTTAGGAAATACATAGACTTTCAAAAGAGGAGGATATTCTTCATGAATGAGCAAAGTTCGGCTAATAAAGTGGCTTGGGAATATCGTGCCTACGAATTCTGGCTGAAGCGTGATGGGCATCCAAAGGATAAAGCGCTTGAAATAATGAAAAATCCTCGAGGAAGTTTGAAAAAGCATCAAGCGTGTTTTGGTGATTTGGAAGGGAAGAAGATTGCAAATTTATGTGGATCGAACGGGAGAAAAGCTGTTCCATTAGCACTGTTAGGAGCTGATGTGACAATTTTTGATTTATCTGAGGAAAATGAACGATATGCAAAGGAACTAGCTTATTATGCGAATATTTCAATTGAATTTATCGTTGGAGATGTTTATGATATTGATTTAAAAACGTATGGAGATGCCTTTGATATACTTTATTTAGAAGGTGGTGTTTTGCATTATTTTCATGATATTGACAAGTTAATGTTTACCCTCTTTTCTCTCCTAAAAAAGAATGGAATAATGATATTAAGTGATTATCACCCTTTTCTAAAATGTTTGAATGATGATTACACTGTAAAGCAGACATATTTTGAATCAAAATTACATACCGGAGATATCTCTTATAAACAATTTTTTTCTAAAAGAGAACAGGAAGATTTTCCTAATGTTGTCATTCGCTTATATACACTAAGCGAAATTATAAATTCATTAATTGCTGCTGGATTTATTTTGGAAAAATTTGATGAACATCGTGGATGGAAGAATGAGAATATACCATGGGAATTTACGATTATAGCTAGGAAATTATGAAAATCGAAGAGGAGATAAGTAGATGTTGCTGTATGAAAGTGGCCTATTAAAAGTTCGTAAATTGGAAGAGACGGATAATTTACTTTTAGTTAAATGGCTTTCTGATCCAGTGGTGCTTGAATTTTACGAAGGGAGAGATAATCCATTCGACTTAGATAAAGTGAAAAAAGTGTTCTATCCATCTGAGGATGACGAAGTAAAATGTATTGTAGAATATAAAAATAGAGCAATTGGATATATTCAATTTTACCAATTAGATAAAGAGACTAGAAAGTTATATGGATATAGTGCAGAACTAATATACGGTACAGACCAATTTATTGGAGAGGTGGCGTATTGGAATAAAGGGATTGGAAAACTGTTGGTAACATCGATGATTCATTACTTAATCGAGGATAAAAAAGCAGTTAGAGTAGTCATGGATCCACAAACAAGAAATGTAAGAGCGATTAACTGTTATGAAAAATGTGGTTTGAAAAAAATAAAAATTCTTCCCAAACGTGAACTTCATGAAGGGCAGCTTCATGATTGTTGGTTGATGGAGTATGTAAATCAATCCGAATAAAGTGAAAAAATTTTCTAATTTGCAATAAAACTTCCAATAGCTTATTGGATTAAAAGGAGAAATAGGATGAATCGCAAAATGATGAAATCAAAAAATAATAAATCCATTTATGGCGTTTGTGGGGGGATTGGCGAATATCTTGGTATTACTCCCTTAGGTATTCGCTTAATCTTTCTTCTAACTATGCCAATTTCTATTCTTATTTACGTTATTTTGGTAAATAGTATACCTGATTCGCCGAGAAGCTTGTAAATAATTTCAGGGTGTTTTGAAAATGATTAATGCGTTAAAGTAAGACAGATTGTAAAAATTATTGTAACTGGTTGATTAAATATATATATTGCTTAGCTGAAGTCACTAATTGATTTCAGCTTTTTTAGTTGAAAAGGAAAGGTCAATTTTAGTGGCGCATAAATTAATCTAGGAACTATTTTTTTAACTATGAATAGAAAGAGGGGATTGCGCATGGTGAGACTAAATACCTTATATCAGCATAAAGTGAAGGGATGGCAATCAAAGCAAGTGATTTACCAAATCCCGCCCTCCATTGGAGAAACAATCATAATAGAAAAAGCTTACTACAAAATTGTAAATATTATGCACTATGCAGAAGACGGATCTGTAGAGGTAATAGCAAATGCAGAATAATAGGTAATGTGAGAAGATTTTGAGATACGGTAAGACAACGATTATTTATTTATTTGTGTATACAAATTAATATTATTTTGATTTTCTCAGTAAAAGATGTCTAATTATCTTCATTTAAGCTATAATAGTAAATAGACACACTCGAAAAGGAGAATGTATGAAAACTAAGGCTAAGATTAAAGGAGTTAAGTATAGCTCAGAATACAAATTTCCAAGGTACAAGGTCAAATTAGAAACACCTGAGGGGAAAGTATTAATTATTGCCTTCGATCATACTCTATCTTCCAAATCAAAAGGATATGTCCCATTAAATGTTAATTATGATGGAGAAGACATGGGTAATAAATTGTCGTGGTATTCTAAAAAAACAGAAAATATGACAATTAATAACTTTCTAAGAATTTTAGCTGGTAAAATCGATAAATTTTATAAGGTAAGTTAAAGAGACTCTCTTTAGGAGAGTTTTTTTTATGTGGAATTTTTTATAATAGGCACATAGAAAACGTTTGCATATCGTTGGCCGCTTCATATTATATATTAGATAATCGAATAGGTTAGGAGAATGTATATGATATTCGAAGCGCTTCCGACATTTGTGAAGTTTTTATTTTACCTACTATTTGTTTTAACTATTTAGTCATTCATAACAAAAACAATTTTGTATATTTAATTAGGATCCCTTATTGAATATATAAAATCAAATTTCTAAATAATTGGCTGAATTCATGTAGGAATTCAGCTTATTTATTTTCCAGCTATTGCAGGATGAGGGTAAATAAAGGGTGCTATAATTACGGAAAATAAATATTAACGATAAAAAGTGAATCCTATCGTAAATCCATATCGTCTAACTAGCGAATCAGTAAGGGGGGGATGACGTGATTTCTAAAAGACTAGAACATTCATTATTAAGCGAGCTAGAGGAGAATCAATTAGATGAACTGTTAGAAGAAATTATGATTTTGTATGGAGACGAACTGACAAGATTAGCCTATACATATGTTAAAGATAGTGAAACGGCAAAAGACATTGTCCAAACTGTTTTTATTAAGTGTTATACCCATTTAAAGACGTTTAAAGGTGAAGCAAAATTAAAAACATGGCTTTACCGTATCACAATCAATAAGTGTAAAGATCATGTGAAAAGTGCCTATTCTAGGCGGTTTATCTTATTTAAGAAAGATATCAATCATAAGAGTGATACTATGCCGTCACCAGAAGAGGAAGTAATGTATCAAACGATGCAGGCAGAGTTGAAAAATATAATTTTAAGTCTTCCACCAAAATATGCAGAAGTAATCCTCTTATATTACTATGAGGAGCTAGATATTAATGAAATTGCAGACATTCTACAAATCTCTAAGAACACAGCTAAAACGAGATTGAGAAGAGGCAGAAAAAATCTCTTGCCATTTCTAAAAAAGGAGGAATTCAGATGAAGAATGATTCCAAATTTATAAAAGAAACAATAGGAAATGTGATGAAGGATGTTCATTTTTCTGAAAGAGACAGACAAAAAGTATTGTTAGAAGTGAAAAAGCTGAAGGAAGAGAAATCTAGTCGTCCTAACATAATTGTTTTATATAAAAAGCATATCGTAGCTGCTATTATTTTTTGTTTATTTATTTCCATGCTGCTTACTTTTCCAAAATTATCACCAACTCTTGCAAACAGACTCTCCTCTCTCCCTTTTATAGAATCTATTTTCAAAGCATATGGAGATGGCGGATTAAAGAAAGGGAAGGACAGCCAATTAGTATCGAATCTTATAGCTACTTCAAAAAGTAATGAAGCAGAAATGACGATAGAAGAAGCAATTTATGATGGGGAAAGAATCTCTTTTAGTTATGTAGTGGAATCAAAGGAACCAATTAGAGATTATCAGATTGATAATTTTAACGTTTCTTTTAAGGAAGAAGCAAGAGCAGCAGCTAAAGGTAAGTTAACAGATGCTGGAAATTATGAATTGGTGACTGCCAATAAAGTAGCAGGGATTGGAACAGTTAATTTCTATCAACATAAGGACTTCCCAAAGGAATTAGAAGTGCATCCCTATTATGCAGTAGTAATAAATGGAAAGTATGAAATTTTTCAGTTTGAATTTAAACTTACCAAAACGGAAAACGTAAAGACGATTGCTCCGATGATGACTAGAAAAAACAAAGAGAGCGAATTTACAGTAAAGGAAATAAAAAGAACACCAATCACTACAGTTGTTAATATGAGCTTTAAACGGCCACTGACGGAAAACGATGATAACATGTTAATGTTCCGATTAATCACAAATGAGGGAGAAGTAATACCTTGGATTTATAATACACATGGCTATGGTGGAATCACAATAAAGGATAATATGGAAGTGGTGGATTCTATTCAGGAATCATTTGAAGGGTTAGATGAAAAAAATACAGAATATGTCACTATTCAACCAATAATTTCATATAATTCGTCTTATAATCCAATTGAAAAACCATTTAGAGGAAAAGATACTAAATTAGATTTGGGAGAATTGGGTGAAATCAACATTATTGGGGTTAAATATACGGGCAATGTAATGACGTTAACCTATGAATTAAATAGCCAATTTCCTTTTCTACATTCGAACTATTTTACATTAAAGGATCATTTGGGAAAAGTATATTATGGGGCTAATATATCCAAAACCTTTAAAGAGAAGGATCATTATATTGTCGAAGAAGAATTTATGAATATTCCCAAAAAAGAACTAACGATTGAATATATGCAGGAAGAAGCTCCTCAAATATTGAAAGATTTAGAAATTGAAGTTCCGTTAAAATAATCTTATATGTAAATACTATTTAGAAAAGAAATGGAACCCAAAAAATATTGGGTTCCTTAAAAAATGGTTTGAACATATTCATCATAATCCTTCAAACCATTTACCAAATTTACTAATACAAGATTCTTCTTTCCTTTCTTCATATCTATGAAAATCATCTTCTGTAAATTCGGCAAGTGTTTTATCAAAATTTTTTGGAATAAATATGTACCATAGATCAGACCATTTTTTATCATTATCTAATCCTCTTATTTTTTCAGAAATAGTTCCTTGCGATTTACTCTCAAAGAACGTTATTTGGACTCCATCATAATAAGCTAAACGAGACCTAAATTCACAAGTACGATTTGCTTCGTCTCTTAATAATTTCAATACCCCGTTGATACCGATTGTATCAAGCATATGGTTTACATAGGCTCTTGGAAAGCCATTTAATTCTTCGATGAAAAAGCCGGAATCTAAAGCAATGCATGGTTGCTTAACGATTTCATATGCTTGCAAGACCTTTTGTTTAGCAATTTCTTTCATATCATCTGTTCGTGGCTCGCTTAACTCTTCCTGTATAGGCGTTACTTTGATATTTTTTAATTCCTTTTCTGCCGATGCAATTTTCCCTTTGTTCGTTGTTACAAATACAATTTCCTTCATTTGATAAATTTCTCCTTAAGCTCAATAATAATCATCATACTGAATTTTATTTCTATTCTTATAATATAACAAAATTAGGGAAGAAATAGAGAAGATTTCAATTTTAGGTCAGATTAATATGGAATGACATATCATATAATGGTGAAGAAGGAGGGGGAAGAATGAATCCGCTTATCGTGATTATGATTATAGGTTTGGCTGTTCTCATAGATTGTTTCTGGCTTGATGTTAATAAAAATAGATGGGGATGGATGAAAAACTGGAATAGATTAAGTAAAGGGATGTTCTTTTCAGCGTTTATCATCGTCTCAGTATTACTTTACTTTGCTATAAGTGCTGTATATTTCTAAGCTTAGCATTTGCTTGAAAAGGAGTGTTAAAATGGATGGGAATTTTGACATGCTTGTAGAGAATGGTTGGTTATTTAAAAATGACGAGAACCAACTTCTTCATTATTTTTCAGAAATCGTTAAGAAGTATCCAAATTCGGCAAGAGCTAAATTTGAACTTGGGAATGTCTATGATTATTTAGGACAAGAGATGAAAGCGATACCCTTGTATGAAGAAGCTCTCGAAATGGGTTTAAAAGATGAATGGGAAGCGTATGCTTTAATACAATTAGGGAGTTCTTTAAAAAATGTAGGGAAATTAAATGATGCTCTCGAAGTTCTAACTGAAGCTGAAACACGTTTTCCACATCTGCTCTCCATATCTATGTTCCTAGGAATAACCTTACATCATGCTAATAGGGAGTCAGAAGGGATGAAGACTGTATTAAAAGCAGTTATGCGTCAAATGAAAACTACGGATATAGAAAGATATAGCTTTGCGTTGGATAACTATATTAACAAATTATAAACGTTCAATATAGTTATCATGATGAAAAATAGAGAAGTTTGGCTTAACCAGTTTTAATGTTTAAGACTATTTTTTATCCCGATTGGTGGTTTTGTATTTTTGACCTTTGCTATCATAGGTGACCCAATCACCAACAGGATCGCCCATGTTAAAGTAGCCTGAACGCTTTATAGTACCATCTAGGCGATACCATTCCCAATAGCCGTCAGGTGTTTCATCAATAACCTTTCCCTTTGACCAAATCGTTTTGCCATTAGCATGGTACTTTATTGTATAATCATCTACTATCTCCCGTTTCTTTTCTTTAACGCCATTATGGTGTTTAAAGTCACAATTTTTATCGTCCATGCGTACCTCCTGATATTCTTTTCATTAGATTTATGGGAAAAAAGTTAGGATGCTCTACATTTAATATTTACTCAAAAATATATTAAAATGACGAATCTTACCTTCTTTGTTACTAGAATACCAAATGAATAAAAGATATGATAGACTTAGAATCAAAAAAGGTAAATGGTTAAATAATTAATATTCAATTAGAAAGATCATTTATAAGGTAGTATAGTTTAGAAATTTTCTCTTAAGCGATATAGAATTTATTTTTGGAGGTCGATTATGGAAGTTTTTGCAGAATATTTAGCAGGCATTGATAATCCAGAACATCGTGCACGTACGGAAGAAGTTTTGGGTTGGGTTACAAAGAGATTCCCGAATTTAGTACCGAAAATTGCTTGGAATCAGCCTATGTTTACGGATCATGGTACATACATAATTGGTTTTAGTGTCGCAAAACATCATATGGCAGTTGCACCTGAAAGAGCGGGAATCATCCAATTTTCAGATGCAATTGTCCAAGCTGGTTATGATTATACGAAGCAGCTTGTACGAATTAAGTGGGAAAGTCCGGTTGATTACTTTTTACTGGAGAAAATAATCGATTTTAATATTACCGATAAATCAGACTGTATGACATTTTGGCGAAAAGAGTAAAAAGTAGAAGGGTGTTATGGATGGAAAATAGGAAACTAAATCCTAAAGTGGAGGAATTTTTAAGCAAAGATAGTCAGTGGAAGGAAGAATATATAAAGTTAAGACAGATTGTACTTGAGTGTGAAGAGCTAACTGAAGAATTTAAATGGATGCATCCTTGTTACACAATTAAGAATAAAAACATTGTGTTAATACATGGATTTAAAGAATATTGTGCCCTTTTATTTCATAAAGGTGCTTTGCTAAAAGATCCTCAAGGGATTCTAATACAGCAAACGGAGAATGTACAGGCAGCACGTCAAATTCGATTTACTGGCTTAAAGGAAATTGTGAAATTGGAACCTGTCATAAAAGAATATATTATTGAAGCGATTGAAGTGGAAAAATCCGGATTGGAAGTGAAAGTAAAGGAGCATAAAGAATACATAATTCCTGAAGAACTTCATACTAAATTTGACGAAATTCCTGCCTTGAAAACTGCTTTTGAAGCATTGACACCAGGACGTCAGAGAGCATATATTTTTCATTTTTCTCAACCAAAGCAATCCAAAACTCGAATAGCAAGGATTGAAAAAGCAATGGAGAGAATTCTTAATGGAAAAGGATTAAATGATTGTATATGTGGACTGTCTCAAAAAATGCCTAATTGTGATGGTTCGCATAAGTTCGCAGGTAAGGAATGAATGGCTTCAAGGGGAGGTTTTACTGTTTCCGTAAGGAAGAAGTAAAATCTTTCTTTTTTGTACTTTGAATGAAAAAATTACGAAATATCAGAGCTACTTAATTAATAATAAGAGAATGATTGGAGGATATTCACTTATTCCTGTTGAATTTTTTTATCATAAGTAAATAAGCGAACATGATGGAACAAAAATTAGGAGGAAAACAGGATGAACTTTAAATCACCACAAATTATTCTCTATGTTCATGATTTGGAAAAATCAAAAGAATTTTATCAAAAATTAGGATTTACACAAAACTTTGTAGCAGAAATCGATGGAAAACCAGTACATTATGAACTATTATTGGATGGTTTTAATTTAGGAATTGCTACAAAAGAATCTGCACACGAAGTTCATGGGTTAACACCTGGAAAAAATATGGGCTGCGAAATCGTATTATGGACGGAAGATACAGATTCTGCTATTCAATATATAATAGAAAATGGCGCTACTCTGATGTCTGAGCCTCATAATTTTTTTAAGGATTTAAGAGCAGGATGGGTACAGGACCTGGACGGAAACCCAATCCAAATTGTTTGCAAAAGAAAGTTTTGAATCCATACTACTATCATTTTCTCTATTTAAAAGCTAAATATTATTCTCTAGATGGAATTAAAAAGTAACAACTATAAAATGGCTGTGAACTATGATTCAAAGATCATAAGGTAAGGTTCTATTTCTTTAAAGGAAAGCATAGAACCGTTTTTTTGTTTGAAAAAAAGGGATATTCTGTCTAAACGTAGAATAATACATAAAAATATGTTTAGAGAGGTGTAAGGATGGACCAAATTAGTTGTATTTCCTACATTTTGCATCAGTCTCGTGAAGAAAACATAAGAAAAATAGCGATTGATCTGTTAATTGGAGATATTTCGTTAAAAGAAGCAGAAAAAATTTCCCCTCAATTGAAAAAGCAATTGAAACAGGCAGAAGTGTTGTATAAAAGTCATCGGGTAGATTTAAAGGCAGTTTCAACATTTGTCCAAGACTTTATGTTTGTAACGGGATAGCTTGCACATTGATAAATAATATAGATAAATCAAATTTTTAAGTGTTTCTTTCGATAAGAAATGCTTTTTATTTTGCATTTTTTGAAAAAAACAATAAAAAAAGAACATTAAATAATAAAAATTTATTGTAAAACGATAAATGATATGTTAAATTCAAATAGAAATAAATAAGTGAGGTGTTATTGATGAAACAAGTGTCAACGCTCTTTTTAAAGATTGCTGTTATTTTTATTGGAATTCCAATTCTTGCATTATGTATTTTTTTAGTACCGGAAATCGGAAAATTCGCTGCTGAATTGTACCCAAATAATGCTTATATAAAATATTTAATAATGATGGATTTTTATGCAGCAGCTATTCCTTTCTACTTTGCATTGTATCAAGCATTTAAACTGTTAAACTATATCGATAAGAACGAAGCATTCTCGGAGCTATCGGTAAAGGCATTAAAGAAAATTAAAAACTGTGCCATTTCTATTAGCGCCATTTTTGTGTTAGGTTTGCCGTTATTTTACCTTATAGCAGAAGTGGATGATGCTCCTGGGATCATTTTAATAGGACTGATTCTGATTTTTGCTTCGATGGTGATTGCCGTTTTTGCTGCAGTTCTTCAGAAGCTATTAAAAGAGGCAATTGATATAAAATCAGAAAATGACTTAATCGTCTGAGGTGATATATATGGCAATTATAATAAATATAGATGTGATGTTGGCGAAAAGAAAAATGAGTGTGACAGAATTGTCGGAAAAGGTTGGAATTACAATGGCTAACCTTTCTATATTGAAAAACGGCAAGGCAAAAGCAATCCGAATATCAACGCTAGACGCAATATGTGAGGCCTTGGATTGTCAACCAGGGGATATTTTAGAATACCGAAATGACAGGGAAATCTAACAATGCGAGCAATAAAACAACTTGTTTATTTTGGTTGGGAGCAGGCGCTATCATGTGTATTTCCAGTCGTCATTTTTGCTTCTTTGGCAATTACAAAAATCATAGATCTTCCCTTGCTACCAAGATACGACTGGCTGCTTCTTATCTGCCTCCTGATGCAGTGGGCAATGGTCCGTACCGGTCTTGAAACGATGGATGAGTTAAAGGTAATA
Source organism: Niallia sp. (assembly GCF_031978665.1). Lineage (NCBI taxonomy): Bacteria > Bacillati > Bacillota > Bacilli > Caryophanales > Bacillaceae > Niallia > Niallia sp. The sequence goes on from NZ_DALZDK010000008.1 coordinate 38,294, forward strand.
ACTGTTTTCCATTTAATCGGACTTGCGTTGGAGCTTTTTAAAGTACATATGGGCTCCTGGTCTTATCCAGAAGATGGCTATACAAAAATTTTTGGTGTCCCTTTATATAGCGGCTTTATGTACGCAAGTGTTGCGAGTTTTCTATGTCAAGCGTGGAGGAGATTAGAAGTAGAGCTACTTAATTGGCCACCATTTTTAGTAGTAGTTCCGCTTGCTGCTGCCATTTACTTGAATTTTTTCACCCATCATTATTGGATTGATATTCGTTGGTATTTATCAGGATTAGTAATTATCGTGTTTTGGAAGTCTTGGGTATTATACAAGGTAAATGGTATTAAGTATCGTATGCCACTAGCACTTTCTTTTGTATTGATTGGATT
>NZ_DALZDK010000008.1:38683-43687 GCF_031978665.1 Niallia sp.
ATTGGATTTTTTATTTGGATAGCAGAGAACATTGCTACGTATTTTAGTGCATGGGAATATCCAAACCAAAGAGAAGCATGGAGTCTTGTCCATTTAGGAAAGGTGAGCTCATGGCTGTTATTGGTTATTGTTAGCTTTCTTATTGTGGCAACTTTGAAGCTGGTTAAGGGGAAAATACCTAATAGTTAATAATAATTCATTAGTAAATAGTGTAACATGATAATTTTATAGTAGATGAAAAAGTCCGTTTTACTGAAAGCTCCTCTGAGAAGATGAATAAATTCTTGGAGCTTTTTTGATAATTTAATTTTATTCTTCCTCCTTCGCTTCAGTCGAGTACATTTCTTTATCCGCTTGAATCCATTTAAACATATCTTGTTTATCTGGATAGGAAGCTTCTAAATATTTGTGGCTTTCTAAAAAATCATATCCTTTTTTCGTTAATCTAGCTGGCTTAAGAGAGAAGAAGGTATCGATTCTAAGTACTCTTTCAACATATCCTTCATTTTCTAAAAAAAAGATAAAATTTTCAAAGTCTCGCTGTATGAGATAATAGTCTTTTGCTGTTGGTAAAGCGATCCCTTTATGTAGCTCTCTAAGAACACTGTAGGCAACCCTCAATAACAAATCTCTTCTTTCTCTATAAATCATTTTTAAAAGAAATTACACACTTAAATCATCTCAAGCAACCGCATAGACAAAAACACAAATACTAAACATAAAACTAATCAATAAATGAAAGACAATTCCCATATCTACCATTTCAGAAAATAGGATAGAGATTGCAACACCGAAAAAAATCCTACCATTATGGCAAACAATCGATTATATCCTTCTATCTTAATACAAATCTCCAAAATGATAGTCTGGTTTAACATTTCATTAAAAAATATTGCTTTTTTTCTTTTTCTCCATTATTATATTATATTGTTAATTAACTAATTAAAAACAGACTAATTTATTTACTGGAAAGTGTTTTTTTTGGTTTATAAATCGTAATGGTTTCGATTTATTTTTTTAGGAGTGAGAGTAATGAACAACAAGAAAATTCCAGTTACCGTTTTAAGCGGTTATCTTGGTTCTGGCAAAACGACTTTGCTCAATCATATTTTATCTAATAGGGAAAACCTAAAGGTTGCTGTGATTGTCAACGATATGAGTGAAGTAAATATTGATGCTTCATTGGTGAAGCAAGGAGGTTTTTCAAGAACGGATGAAAAATTGGTGGAAATGCAAAATGGTTGCATCTGCTGTACACTTAGGGAAGATTTAATAATAGAAGTGGAAAAGCTTGTGCAATTAGGTGATATTGATTATATCGTAATTGAATCGAGCGGAATTAGCGAACCGATTCCTGTTGCTCAAACATTTACATATGTTGATGAGAGTGTAGGTATCGATTTATCCCGATTTTGTCAATTAGATACGATGGTTACAGTCTTAGATGCTCATCGTTTTTGGCATGATTATGCTTCTGGTGAAAGTCTTTTAGACCGAAAGCAAGCAGTGGATGAAATGGATGAAAGAGAAATAGCAGATTTGTTAATTGATCAAATTGAGTTTGCGAATGTCATTGTGTTAAATAAAACGGATTTAGTTTCGGAAAGCAAGCTACAGGAACTGAAAGCAGTTATCCAAAAATTTAACCCTGAAGCCAAAATTATAGAAAGTGAATATTCCAGAGTTCCTTTAAATCAAGTTTTAAATACTCAGTTATTTGATTTTGAAGCTGCTAGTCAAAGTGCAGGCTGGATAAAAGAATTAAATGAAGAGCATATTCCGGAGACAGAGGAATATGGAATTTCTTCCTTTGTGTATCGCAGCAATAAACCATTTCACCCTGTTAGATTGATGCAGTGGTTGGAAAACTGGCCAGTTGAAGTGGTTCGGGCGAAAGGATTTATTTGGTTGGCTACGAGAAATGAGATTGCTGGACTACTTTCTCAAGCAGGTCCATCCTTAACGATACAAGGAGCAGGCAATTGGGTAGCGACTTATTCGGAAAGCGAGCAAAAAGAAGTTTTAGAAGAAGATCCAGATTTACAAAAACGTTGGGATCCTCTTTATGGAGATCGCATGACAGAGGTAGTGTTTATTGGGATTGGCATGAATCAACAGCAAATGGAAGAAGAGCTAGATGCGTGTTTATTGACTGATATGGAAATGAAAAAGGATTGGACTAAATTTATTGATCCACTGCCTGCATTTTTTGTAGAATAAGAAAAAAATTCAATTTTATTAGGAGGAAGAAAAAATGAGAGTGAAAATTACTTTAGCATGTACAGAAACAGGAGATAGAAATTATATTACCACAAAAAACAAACGAAATAATCCAGACCGTATCGAGTTGATGAAGTATTGCCCACGTTTAAAAAAGCGCACTTTACACCGAGAAACAAAATAATTTTTTACAGTCAATAAATCGTAATGATTTCGTTTTAAAAAATTCAAATGTATTGGAGGAAGCAGTAATGGCAAAAAAGTCGAAAGTAGTAAAAGAAAAAAAACGCCAAGCAATGGTTGAAAAATATGCAGCGCTTCGAATGGAATTAAAAGAAAAAGGAGATATTGTAGCACTTAGAAAACTACCAAGAGATTCTTCACCGACCCGCTTAAAAAACAGATGTGAAGTGACTGGTAGACCTAGAGGGTATTTGAGAAAATTCAAAATGTCCCGTATTGCGTTTAGAGAATATGCCCATAAAGGACAGATTCCAGGAGTGAAAAAATCCAGCTGGTAATGAATAGAAAGAAAAGTCGTCAAGTTTGGTTTGACGACTTTTATCTACACATCAAAAATGGAGGAATAGGAAATGAATTCCGTTAATCCTGTATTAGTTCAATTTTTTTATCAAAGCGCGATTGCAAATTTGCCAGAAAAAAAACGGGAAATTTATCAATACATAGAGAGTAAAGAAGTAGAGCTAGAGAAAATTGCCGTAAATGAGAAACAGTTTATGGAGTTAATGGTTGAAAAATCGCCATTTAAGGAGGCTTCTGAATACTTTTCCCTCAGTATGCCTGCCATTAAAGAAATTATGGATGAAGCACAAGCGGAAATCGATTTAATGATAATCGCAAGAATTAATCGAATGAAATGGATTAATTACTCCAAGACTGATAGGAAAGCGAGAAAAAGTCAAAATAAAAAATGGACATTTGTATTTGTTTCCTAAGCTCTCTTTTATTTTAAGAAATCTTTGCACACCGTCAGAATAGTAAAGAGAAAGGAACTTGTTCATGTTTGATTGGGTCATTATTGGAGGAGGTATCCAAGGGATAACACTTGCTACCTTCTTATTAAAAAGTGGAAAAACTAGAATAGAAAATATGGCAATTATAGATCGTCATAAAGTGCCATTAGCAAATTGGAAAAGTAACCCAAAAGTTATTTCGATGCCGTTCTTACGATCCCCTTTTGTCCATCATTAGAACTATTTAATGAGCATTGTGACCAGCTAATAAAAGAAACATCCATTCATGATACTTGGATTCAAGGGAATGTAACATTAGTGACGAAAACAAATTTAGGTTTTCAAATATGTTTAAAAGATGGGAAGCAAGTTCACACGAAGAAATTAGTATTAGCGATTGGTATCGGCGAACAATTAAATATTCCTAATTGGGCATTTCCTCTTATAAAAGAAAATCGAGAGAACATTTATCACATTTTTGAAAAAGATATACGAAGTTTAGAGAATTTAAAGGGGCCAATCACGATTATTGGCGGTGGAATTACGTCAGCACATTTGGCATAGGATAGCACTTTTTGCTTGTAATATAATTTGCTCCTTGTGCAAATATTTTTATGTTGACATGGTACGCGTTTCATCCTTTACTCTTTAAGCAAATAGCAGAAAGTGAGGAGATAATTATATGCTAAGTCTAATCATACTTTGCATCATTATTTACTTTTTAACTTATTTTTGCTTAAAGGGTTATGTCCAATCAATGGATGTCACACCGATTCAATCCTTTGAAGATTATTTCATTGGTATATACAGGGAAGAGAAGTAATTGTATGCTTATGGTATATGTAAAGATGATATTTTTGTTTTGAAAAGGTGAAAGCATGACAAATATTAAAGATTTAGCAAAGATGGCAGGAGTATCTGTAACGACTGTTTCTCGAGTTCTTAATAATCATCCATATGTAAGCAAAGAAAAGCGGAATGCTGTTTTAGAGGCAATCAGAGAAAGTAACTATGAACAAAATATTAATGCAGTTCATTTGAGTAAAGGAAAAACTCAAATGATTGGTGTTGTTCTTCCTTTCTCCGATCATCCATATTTTGCATTGCTATTAAAGGGGATTGCCAAACAAGCATTGGAGAATAACTATAAACTTGTTCTATTTCAGACAGATTATATGGAAAGTAGGGAATTGGAAGCGTTGCAAATGTTAAAGCAAAAGCAAATTGATTCTCTTATTATTTGTTCAAGATCATGTGAATGGTCTGTAATAAAAGAATATGTACAATATGGAAGAATTGTATTATGTGAAGATGTCAATGGGAAGGAAGTTTCCTCTACATTTGTTAATCAATATAAAATTTTTCTGAATGCATTGGAATTTTTATATCAAAAAGGTCATAAGAAAGTTGGCTATTGTATTGGACGAAAGACCGGTCCAAGCAGCAGGTTGCGTGCTCTGGCCTATCAAGAATTTCTTGCGAAAAATAATCTATCTTACTTTGATGAATATATTATCGATCAGTGCAATTATTTCGAGGATGCAGAAAAAGTTATGGGAAAGATTCAAAGTATGGCAACACCGCCAACAGCTTTAATTGTTACAAGTGATCAAGTCGCAGCGGGAATCGTAACCTGCTGCCAAAAGCAGGGGATAAAAATACCGGAGGAACTTGCGATTATTGGTTTTCACAATGAACCTATTGCAAAAATGATGGAAATATCTTCGATTGAAATACCACTTTTTGATATGGGAAAGAATTTGCTTCAACAAGCGATTAGTAACGATATAACTAATAAGGAAATGTTTTT
>NZ_DALZDK010000008.1:43697-65178 GCF_031978665.1 Niallia sp.
AAAGAAGAACGGTTTAAAAAAAGAATCAACGAAAAAGAGGGGAAGCTATGAGGTATAGCTTCTTTTTTATATTTAGTAAAGAATTTTACGCATCCAATTGATTTATCAATTTAATTAAAAAAAGATTCATAAAATTAGATTTCTTGTTCAGTTGGTTTATCAGTTTTATATGTTAACTTATATTATGGTTGTGTTAACATATAATTTGAATAAAGTAATTAAGGGGCGATACTTATGTATAAATTACGTGGTCATCACTTACTATGTCTTCTAGGTTATAGAGGAATGGGATATTCGGCTGAATATATAGAAAATATGACACACCTACATCACATTTTAAGAACGAAACCAGACACAATAATTCATCTAGTAGATGGTCCTGATCATTTATGTAAGAAATATCCTAATTCAGGAAAATATCATTGCCAAGATATACATATTTATAAGAGAGATGAATTAATATTGGAGAAGCTAGCGCTCCATGAAGGACAAAAGGTTCAATGGAAAGAGATTGAAGAATCTATCCGAAATTATGTAAACCCCTCTGATATATCCTATATGTGCGAAACATGTTCATGGCGTTCTTACGGGGTTTGCGAGGAAGGAATACATGATATCCATCAAGGGAAAGGCTTAAGGAAAGTGAAGTAACTTAGCTAACGTTCTTTCTCCTGCTTTGTATAAAAAAACATATAATCTAAGTTGAATAGTAATGGAGTTTGCGCGTGATGAAAGCTAAAAGTAAGAGAAGCAAAGAAAAAACTGGTGTTCATTAATTCATACTATATACAGTCTATAAAACCAAATGGATTTTCGCTTAGAGTTTTTTCCTATAGATTTAAGTCAATCATTCTTGTCTTATGATACGATTAAAAAAATCGTTTTAACGGAAGGGAATAGGAGGAGTTTCCATGCTTGATTCTTTACACTCTATTCGAAAAGTAAAACAAGGTGATAAAGTAGTACTTCGAAAGCAAAAATGGCTACAATATCTTTTTATTACAAAGGAAAAGAATGTTAACCTAGAACAAGTCGATTCTCTAGAAAGATTAGAGAGTCATCCAGTCTTGAGCTATATAGAAAGAGCGTTAGTGATCTTAGAAAACAGTACGATAATTAATGAGAGTGATAAACAAATTATCGAAGAAGTGCTTATTTGGAGTGATGTGGCTAAATGTGGCTCACCCTCTAAAAGAAGAGGCTGGAAGGAGCGAGGCTTTCAGTTAGGAATACATAATATCGGGTCTGCACAAATTTATGCAGAGGAAAAAATGAAGGTTGCAATAAATGAAAGAAATTTAGCGGAAGAAGAGCTCGTTTATACGCTCATCTATACGCATGGACTTATAGGACAATTTATTCGAGGAGAGGTTCGCTATGGTCAATTAGAGCCTTTGATTGCCTATATGTATAAATACAATAAAGTAAATTCAATTGAAATGTTTAATCTTTTGTATGTGTTAAATCACTGTATTATCGAAGCGGTTTCTCCACAAATATGGAGTGAGGTTCAGGAAGAGGTTAAATTTGTCATTCGTTCCGCTATGGAAGGGAATAGAGCGGTAGAGTTATCCTTAAAGGAAAGAATAAAGAGATTAAGAAATTCTGCCCTTAAAAATGGAGAAAACTTTGATCAAGCATATAACCAATTATTCTCAAATCAAAAACTTAACAGACTTTTTCAAGCATTTTTTAATAATAGCGATATGTGGTATGTGGAGTCGGCACTTCATGATTTTTCCTTTGAAGAATTTTTGAAAATCTTTTTACTTATTTATCAAAAAGCAAATCCTTTTTCATTGAAACAAATTAGTTTTGAACCGTTTATGAAAGACATTTATTATGATTATAAAGGCCAAAAAACCATTAATTTATATAAAAAGAGGATTATTGAAGCATATTTAAAAGAACAAAAAGTAGAAGACTTAATAGCAGGCAAACGAAGCGAAAATATTCATGTGGAATTTACAATTATTCCCCTGGATTCTTTAAACGAAAATATTTATGTATCATTTGTTTATTCGAAGGCTGGCGAAAAACTAATTGAGTTTTGCCAAGAAGCGGAAAAATCTCCTCTTTATGAGCGGGCTATTATTCTCTTATATGATTTTTTCGGTTTTCGAAAAGATGGGTTTGATCGGATGCAAAACGAACAGAATTATCTTACAGACATGAACAATGCCCAAAATCACAAAAAGCTGATCGCGGACTATGCAGTTGGAAATAATATGCTGGATATAGGTGCAGGCGGTGGGGTGATGTTAGATATATTATCTGAAAAACATCCAAATGCAAAAGTTATTGGAATTGATCTGGCGATAAATGTTATCGAAGCTTTAGAAAAAAGAAAAATAAGAGAAAAGAAATCTTGGTTTGTGAAACAAGCAGATGCTCTCCAATTAAAGGAAACATTTGAGCTTAATAGTATGGATACAATTATTTTCTCTTCTATTCTTCATGAAATGTACTCTTATATTCCGTATAATGGCAAGAAATTTAATCCAGAAGTTATTACACACAGTCTAAAAAGTGCATTTGATGTTCTTAAGCCAGGTGGCAGAATCATTATTAGAGATGGCATTATGACAGAGCCAAAAGAGAAGCTAAGACAATTAGAATTTAAGCAATCCGGTGGCCTGGATTTTTTTAAAAGATATGTACAGGATTTTAAAGGTAGGACCATTGTGTATGAACAACTAAATGAACATACCATTCAGCTACCTATTAATGATGCAATGGAATTCCTATACACATATACATGGGGAGAGGAGGCTTACCCTCATGAAGTACAAGAGCAATTCGGTTATTTTACCCCCAGTGAATATAAAGAGGTTATTCAGGATGTGATAGGGGATAAGGGGAAAATCCTTTTGTTTCATCATTACTTGCAAGATGGCTATGAGGACCACCTTTTACCATATGTGAGAGTGACGGATATTGAGAAGAATGCAGTAAGCCTTCCTGACAGTACTTGTTTCATTGTTATTGAGAAAATGGATGATAGAAATCATGAAAGCATCGTCTTCTCGACAAATTAATTAATTGCAAATTTATAATTAAAAGAATAGAAATACAATGATTATCACATAATGAAAAAGTGCTTAAATTAATAAAAGGAACCGCTATCTTCCCAATTACATATGAATGTAAAAAGGTTCTTTAAAGAAAGTAGGTGATACTATGGACATTAACAGAGTAAAGCAAATACTATCATCATCAGCTGAAATAGAAGTACAATATAACGGAGTGTCTGTATGGATTGATGATCTGAAAGAAGAAGATGCGACTGCAATTGTTCATCTTGTAGGTGGAATTGAAGAACAAACGGAAGTAGACATAGCGAGTTTAAAAGAAGTCTAATTAATGTAATATTCAAAGAAAACCACTAATTTTATAGTGGTTCTTTTTATTCTAGTTGCTTGTATTGCTATCTTTTCACTGCATCCATAATGAGAGATGGAAACACTATTTTTTCTCCTTGATTTCTTGGATCCAACTTCTTTGACCGGAAAATAACACCATCTTCTTTTTTCCATTCATTTTCGTGAAAAATGCCATTTTCATCAAAATATTCCAATACATTAACCTCAAATCCTGCAAGCTCAAACATTTTTCGTAATGTGTAATAGGTATGAACAATTTTATGACTTGAAGCGGGATGGTTCTTAGGTCCAGGTCCTCCAATTTGCACGATATGCTGATACGATTCGTCTGGAAAGAATCCATCTGGAACTGCGCAACGAACATATCCAGAAGGCTTTAAGTAACGATAACAAAGAGAGGCTGCTTGAACACCTTGTTCAAAGGTTAAGTGCTCCCAAACATGTTCTGCTAAAATCGCCGTAATCGAAGATTTTTCAAAACGTTGCCAGGTAGATGCCTCTAATAAGTTTAACTCTTCTTCCTGTGTATGGATCCATCCTGGATTATTTCTATACTCCCCAGCTCCTATAACTAACTTAATAGACTGTTCAGCCATAATATCCCCCAAACAATTTTATGAAAATTCTAATTATACTGTAATATAGGCTTTGTATTTATGCAATAAAAAACTGTTAACGAGTAACAAATGAAATATATGACTTTTGGCATAGGAACATCCTCTTATCTATTGTAAAATAAGGGAGCAGAAGATGGATTACCTATTTTTTCTTGTAATTATGTATGCGTATACAGAGAGAGGGGCGATTAAAATAAAAAAATTTTGCGTACGAAAACATTTTGGAATTCCACTAAAAAAGAAGCTCGTATTTTCCTTTTTAGCTATGCTATTAATTCCAAGCATCTTAATTGGAGGATTTTCTTTTTTATATGCGAATAAGCAAATGGAAAAGGATTTTATAAGCAATGCGAGCACTAATTTAAACATGTTAGATACAACAATAACCAATTTGATGTCACAAAAAGTTTACGATGTTTCTGCATTGACAGATACTATCACGAAAGAAACAATCGACAAAGAACCATCTATAATTCAGACTACTATTGAACAATATAGTAAAGTTCATCCTGAAGTTTCGAGCATCTATATTGCTACAAATGATGGGAAACTTTTTCAGCAGTCCACAGAGGAATTGGATGATCAGATGGATCCCAGACTAAGAGATTGGTATAAAGCGGCGGTTAATCAAGCTGGTGAAGCGGTTATTATGGATCCGTATTTATCGCCGATTTCTCAAAAGATGGTTATCACAATAGGAAAGACAATTGCTGATAATGCAGGTGTAATGGCAGTTACGATGAATTTAGATTACTTAGGAGAATTAGCAAGGGACATCACATTTGGAAAAGAGGGCTATGTTATTCTTCTTGACCAGAAAAAACGTTTTATCGTTCATCCTGAAGAAAATCAAGGAGATATTGTAAAAGAATCCTTTTATGAAATCCTATATAAAGAGCAAGTCGGGACCCTGGATTATACAGTAGATAAAGTTAGTAGAAAAATGGTTTATCAAACAAATAAGATTACTGGATGGAAGTTAGCGGGAACGATGGAAAAATCAGAAATAGTGAATCATTCTAAAGGTCTTTTGTATACGATTACAGCAATATTAACGGCTTCCTTGATTTTAGGCGGAATAATGATGATGATTATCGTCTCATCCATTATCAAACCAATTAAAAAATTAAAAGATCAAGCCATAACAGTAAGTAATGGAGATTTAACGAAAGCAATAAATATCACGACAAAAGACGAAGTTGGCGAATTAGCAACTGCGTTTCATGACATGCAGAATAATTTACAAAATCTTATCCAAAACATCGAACTTAGTTCGGAGAATGTCGCAGCAAGTGCAGAACAGCTAACTGCAAATGCTAATGAAGTAACGATTGCATCGGAGCATGTAGCAAATACTATACAGCAAGTTGCAAGCGGCGCAGAAATACAAACAAATGGCTCGAATACTAATGCTGATGATATAAAATCTGTTTTGGATGGCACGAATAAAATTGTTGATTTTAGTAAGAAGGTTTCTGACCTTTCTACTGGAACATTAGATAAAGCGAATGCAGGCGGGAATTACATCCAGGCAACACTGCAACAAATGAATGTAATAAGCGATACTGTAGCAGAATCAAATAAAATGATCAAAGAATTAGAAGAACAATCAAAGCATATCGGAAAAATTACGGAAAGTATTACGACAATCTCAGAACAAACCAATCTGTTAGCTTTGAATGCAGCGATAGAAGCAGCAAGAGCTGGAGAAAAAGGGAAAGGTTTTGCGGTTGTGGCCAATGAAGTTCGGAAGCTTGCTGAGCAGTCGGGTGAATTCGCAAGTAATATCTCTCAATTAATTAATGGTGTACAGGGAACGACTGCAAACACTGTAATTCGAATGGCGGAAGTATCACAGGCTGTTCAAGCTGGATTAAAAGTAACAGATGAATCAAATACAAAGTTTCAAGAAATCGTACATAGTATGCAAGAAATGACACCGTATATTGAAAATGTTACCACAACTTCAAATGAAATGGCTGCAACGCTTAAAGAGGTAAGCGTAACCGCTGCTGAACTTGCAAAAATTGCATATGACAATTCCACATCCTCGGAGGAAGTCGTATCGTTAACAGAAGAACAATTAGCAGCTATGGAAGAAATTTCTGGTTCGGCAAAGAACTTAGCGGATATGGCCGACCAGCTTAGAAAGAATCTTCATGAATTTACCTATTAATCTGTCATATTAAAATATTCTCTTGCATAAAGTAGCGATAGGCTTTAAATGCAGGAGGTTTTTTCTATGAAAAAAATTAATGTTTATTTAATAAACGGTTTCCTTGGCAGTGGCAAAACAACAACACTCTTAAAATGTATGGAGTATTTTAAGGAGAAAAAGAAAAAATATGCGATTATCCTAAATGAACTTGGCGAAACGAATATCGAAAAGCATTTATTTAAAGATGAATCCCTCTATGAACTTTTAAATGGTTGTGTATGCTGTTCCATTAAAGAAGATTTAAGAACTACCCTTGATGGGCTTTCCGAGACATTACATAAAGAAAATATTGATGTCGTTTTATTAGAAGGAACAGGTGTAGCGAATCCTTCTGAAATAATGGAGACGTTTAATGAGAAGACTTATAGAGACGTATTTCATGTTGCTGAAAGTATTTGCTTGATTGATAGTTTGCATTTTACAGAATATACGAGTGTTTTTTCGAGTAGTAAAGAAGTCCGCCAGTTGCAGAAGGAACAAATTGAAAATGGAACAGTACTTGTATTAAATAAAATCGATCAACTTTCGAGTGAGCAATCTTTGGAAAAAGTGGAAAAGAGAATTAGAAAAATAAATGCTGATGCTCCGTTATTATATAGTAAATATGGAAATGGAATAACAGAGTATTTAGAAAAACAACAAAGCAGGATGAATAAGGATTTATCCATTATTAGACAAACTCACCATCACCACCATCATATTAAAGCAATGAAATTAGTGCAAACAACTCCACTGACGAAAAGAGAATTAAGAGATTTCTTAAAAAGTAATCAGGATAAATTGCTTCGTGCAAAAGGAACCATAAAAAACAGTGAAGATCAATCATGGTATCACTTTCAATATGCTTCTGGATTATTGGAGTGGCAAAAGGTATCCGAGTATCTTCCAAATAGAAAAGGTGAAATTATTTTAATTGGAGAACAATTGCCAAAAGAAGTAACCATTTAATAAAAAGGGTGTATCTTATGGAATATTCCATGAAGATATACCCTTTTTATGCATAGAAAGTATAGGACAGGCATAGACATGAATTAAGTGATCATAGAACGATGTAAGAAAAGGAGCATGTTATGTCCATCCCAACACGTTTAAAGGATATCTTTATATTTGGTTTGTTTATGGCTTTAATGTATTTATTTTTTTTCGGGGATATATACGCTGCAAATGAGATGAATTTTGTCTTGCCAGATCAGATAAAAACGATTTTTATTTTATTTCTCGGTATTTTCCTTGAAGCGCTACCGTTTTTATTATTAGGAGCAATTGCCTCATCTGTTATCAATCTCTATATTTCTGAAGAAGCAATCGCAAGAATTATTCCTAAAAATCCATATGCAGCTATTGGTGTTGCATTGATTGCAGCATTAATTACCCCTGTGTGCGAGTGTGCGATTATCCCAGTGGTACGCAGGCTTATTCAAAAAGGTATTTCTGTTCATATTGGTGTCGTTTTATTAATGGGTGCGCCTATTTTAAACTTTATTGTTTTTGGAAGCACGTATTATGCTTTTCAAAATAATTTATCCATTGCTTATGGTCGTTTTATTATTTGTGTATTGGCAAGCATTATTGTGAGCATCATCATTTATATACTTTTTTCTAAGCAAAAGGTATTAAAAACGCATCGAGAGGATTTAATGACAACAGCTCCTATCAATGTCAATAAAGGTGATTCAAAATGGAAAGGAATTTTGCATCATACTTGCCATGAATTTTTTACAATTGGTAAATACTTTATTATTGGAGCAGTATTTGCAAGTGTTGCGCAAGTATATTTACAGGATAGCTATATTATGCAAGCAGGTGAGTCATCAATTGAAGGCACTGCTGTTATGATGGGACTAGCATATGTGTTATCCTTATGTTCAGAAGCAGACGCTTTTGTTGCAGCATCCTTTTTAAAAATGTTTAGCCCAGAAGCTATCATCGGATTTTTAGTGTTTGGACCAATCCTCGATTTTAAAAACACATTTGTCATGCTAGCGTCTTTTCGAATAAAGTTTGTCTTATTGTTTATTCTGATTGTTACGATTGTTGTTTATGTATTGTCTTTACTATCAGGGTTCTTTTTGTTCTAAATTACTCATTATAAGGAGGGAAATCGGTGAAAATCAAATGGAGTCCAACATGGCAATTGGCCAATGAACTACAAGGGATTGTGTTAATTGGCTTCAGTCTCCTTATATTTAAATTATTGGTGACAGGAGAAGTGACGCGACTTGTTGCTCCGAAAATGGTGCCGTTTTTATATGTAACAATGATTTTGTTATTTTTCCTTGGTTTTTTCCGATTACTTAACAGTAATTTAAAAGGAGCCGATTGTGATTGTGATGTGTGTGATGAAAATACATCTTTCATGAAGCTAACCCTGTCTTATTTATTATTTTTTAGTCCGTTATTTTTATTTTTCACCTTACAAGATATGACATTTAACAAAAGTATTCTTCCGAATGTTCAGTATGAACATGGACAAACGTCTTCTGCTAGTCAAGCGAGCTCTATAGCTACTGATGAGGAAAATGCGATTGTGATAGATGATAATAATTATTTACAAATGATGGATATGATAAATACCAACTTAGACAATATGATCGGAAAGGAAATAGCAATAACCGGATTCATTCATCGAGAGGATTCATTTACGGATAAAGAGGCAGTCATTGCTAGATATGTCATGACCCACTGTATAGCTGATCTTGGAATATACGGTTATATGATGGATGGAGACTTAAGTAGTTTACAAAGTGATCAGTGGTATTCGATAAAAGGAAGAATAGAGAAGAAAGAATTTGAAGGACAAACAATGCCAATTATTAAACTCGAACAGGCAGAAAAAGCGGCTGCGCCAGAGCAAGACTATTTATATGCTTTAGACTATTAGCCTTGTATTCTTGCATTATTCGCATTTTTTCGCTAAAATTTAAATGAAATGAATTGAATATGTATCGGGAGCTTGTTTGAAGCAGGCTGAGAGTATGGCTATTATCGCCATTGACCGGATGAACCTGTTGGATAATGCCAGCGTAGGGAGGTGTATGAAATGAAGAACACTTTGTTTAGGCGTAGTGTTTTTATTTTGCCATAATTACTGTAACGGTACACGTGCCCATTATTTATCGCGTGCTGATGTTTCGGTCTGTTATGGTTTTTTTATTGTGAACAAATTGCAAGAACTTGGAAATGGAGTTAACGAGGTCCATAAGGATACAGGAAGGATAGGAGCAAAAGTGATGAACGAAAGATATGAATTGATGATTCCCAATGTATTAACAAAAGTACGAGAACAAGTACCGCTTATCCATAATATTACGAATGTAGTAGTTACAAATTTTACAGCAAATGGATTACTAGCATTAGGTGCTTCACCGGTAATGGCATATGCAAAGGAAGAAGTTGCAGAGATGGCAACAGTAGCGGATGCACTTGTTCTTAACATCGGAACGTTAACAGCTGAAAATGTGGAGAGCATGATTATTGCTGGAAAGGCTGCAAATGATGCAAATAAACCTGTCATTTTAGACCCAGTTGGTGTAGGTGCAACTCGTTATCGTACAGAATCTGTTCATCGTATTATGAAGGAAGTAAAGGTGACGATACTTCGAGGAAATGCAGCAGAGGTAGCGAATGTTGCAGGGATAAAAGCCGAGATGAGAGGTGTAGACTCCATTAGTGTACATAATAATCGCGCCATCGCCGCAGAAGCTTCAAAACTGCTTCAGGTGCCGGTTATCATTACGGGGGAGCAAGATATTGTGTCCTGTAATGGGAAATTATCTGTTATTAATAATGGACATGAGATGTTAACAAAAGTTACTGGGACAGGCTGTTTGCTTTCTTCTATTCTTGGAGCGTTTATTGCTGTAGAAAAAGATATTCTACTCGCTTCTACAGCAGGCTTAGTTACATATGGTATTGCGGCTGAATTTGCTTTTGAAAAAACGAAAGAAGATGGGCCAGGAAGTTTTCAAATTGAATTATTAAATCAACTAGCGAAAATTAGTGAAGATGATATTAAGAGAGTAATGAAAGTAGTAATAGAATAGGAGGCGCTTTAATGCCCAAAGCAAAAGCATTAACAATAGCAGGATCAGATAGTGGTGGTGGAGCTGGAATACAGGCAGATTTAAAAACCTTTCAAGAGTTAAAGGTATATGGGATGAGTGCCATTACAGCGGTAACTGCACAAAATACACTCGGTGTAGAAGGGGTATACCCTTTGACACTTGAAGCAATTGAAAAACAATTAGAATGCATCGCAGTTGATTTAGAGCCAGATGCTCTAAAAACAGGCATGCTTTTTAACAGTGAGATTATTGAATTAGTTGCACATAACATAGAGCGATATAAGTGGAGAAATATAGTGGTAGATCCGGTGATGATTGCAAAAGGAGGAGCAAATTTACTTCAACAAGAAGCAACAGAATCCATGAAAAAAAAGCTTCTTCCACTTGCAACTGTATTAACACCGAATATACCAGAAGCAGAGGTATTAACCGGAATGACTATCCGAAATATGGAGGAAAGAAAAGAAGCAGCTAAGATTTTAAGTGCGATGGGCGTTTCTTATGTCATTATTAAAGGTGGCCATGGGGAAGAAGAGGAGTCCGTTGATTTACTTTATGATGGTAGCAGCTATTCTAGTTTGTTGGCTGAAAGAATTCCTACTAAAAACACGCATGGAACAGGATGCACTTTTTCTGCTGTGATAACAGCTGCTCTGGCAAAAGGTGCTTCCATTGATGATGCTTTTCAATTAGGAAAGGATTTTATTCACCATGCTATTAAAATGGATCTTCATATAGGTAGCGGCCATGGGCCAACCAATCATTGGGCATATCAAGAAAGCAAAAAGTAGACAAAAAAGCTATCTGGAGGATTTATGTCAACATATACAATAGAAAGAATCAAAGAACTGCTAAAAGTATATTTTATTATGGGAAGCAATAATAGCAACTTAGCTCCTGAGTACGTTCTAGAAAAAGCCTTAAAAGGTGGTATTTCGGTTTTTCAATTTAGAGAAAAGGGGACTGGAGCATTAGAAGGAGAAGCGAAATTTCAACTTGCAAAAAGGATGCAGGAACTTTGCAAACAATACGATGTTCCATTTCTAGTAAACGATGATATCGAACTTGCGATAGCGTTGGATGCTGATGGAGTACATATTGGCCAAGAGGATGAAAATGCAAAAAAGGTTCGAAATTTGATTGGGAATAAATTATTAGGCGTATCTGCTCATTCTATAGAAGAAGTTAATGCTGCGATTGAGGTAGGTGCTGACTATATCGGTATTGGTCCTATCTATCCAACAAGCACAAAAAAAGATGCGAAAGCAGTACAAGGCACGACCCTTATCCAAAAAATTAAAGAGCAGAATCTTTTGATACCAATTGTAGGAATTGGCGGGATTAATAGTGATAACGCATTTCCTGTCATTCAAGCGGGCGCAGATGGAGTAGCGATCATCTCAGAAATTAGTATGGCAGAAAATCCTTATGAGCAAACTAAGCGATTGAAGAAAGTGGTTCTTGGTCAAGCATAATTTTTAAGTTGGAGCTTGCTTAAGAATGTAGGTTTTTTGCGGAAAATAGACATTCACCCAACCCAAATATACATCTCAGCATACAATAATTTTGTAAGAGGAGCTAATTAAGAAAAATATAAAGGCTCCTTCCTCGTTAACCAGATAATGAAATGGTTAATATACTACAAAAATGAGAAAGGGAGATGTATATATGTACGGTTATGGTGGATATGGTTATGGATACGGCGCTGGTGCTGGTTATGGTGGAGGATTCGCGCTAATCGTTGTATTATTTATTTTGTTAATTATCGTTGGTGCAACTTTTATTTGCTAATATAATAGGAAAAGCTGACTTTGTGTCAGCTTTTTTTACATTTTTAAGAGAAGCGGTTTAGTTAATTGTTATATTATTAAAATTTGTTCTTATTTATTATGAGGAATGATAGCGATTACAAAAATTCAACAAAAAATACATAAAAATATAGCAGAAAAACAAAAAAATAAGAATAAAATAGAATTAATTATAATATTTTAACTTTTGAGAAAATTAAATTTAAAAATCTTATTGACAGAAAATTTAATATAGGTAAAATAAAGTTATTAGAGTGTTAGATTATGTGACACTTGATGGTAAGTTTATATACATAAAGGGGGAAGGAATCTTAATGGAAAATTTAGAGTTTTTGATGAACAGCTTGTGGACGATGGTTGCTGCAATTTTAGTTATTTTTATGCTTGGTGGATTTATATTATTAGAAGCTGGTTCCACAAGAATGAAGAATGCGGGGCATATTGCTGGTAAAACAATCTTTACATTTGGAATTGCCTCATTAGTATTCTGGGCTGTAGGGTATGGATTCATTTTTGGAGATAATGCAAATTTCTTTGTTGGAATGAGTGACTTTTTCTATGGAGGAGCTCAAGTGGAAGACGCTGGATTACAAACAACGGTTTTCTTTGTCTTCCAGCTAGCGTTTGCGGGGATTTCCTTAACAATCGCTCTTGGTGGTTTTGCAGAGCGCGCGAAACTATCTGTTTATCTGATTTTCTCCGTATTATTCGGTATACTGGTTTATCCAATCATTGCACATTGGATTTGGGGCAGTGGCTGGTTAGCAGAGCATGGCAAACAAGACTTTGCGGGCTCAACTGTTGTTCACTTAACTGGTGCGGCGGCAGCACTAGCAGCAACAATGCTTTTAAAACCACGTATAGGTAAGTATAATGCAGATGGATCTGCTAATCCAATCTTTGGACATAACCAAGTTTATACGGCGCTTAGCGTATTAATTCTTTGGGTAGGCTGGTTTGGATTTAACGCAGGTAGTACAGTTTCCGTTGCAGATGGTTTCTTCGGATATGTAGCTTTAAATACAAACTTAGCAGCAGCTGCTGGTGCAGTTTCGGCATTACTAATTTCGTGGATTGTATTAGGAAAGTCAGATATTACAACAATGCTAAATGGTGCATTAGCTGGTCTTGTTGCGATTACAGCATCTTGTGCTTTCGTTGAGCCTTGGGCAGCAGTTGTTATCGGTTTAATTGCTGGAGTACTTGTATTTTATAGTGTACGTTTCTTTGAAAGCAGAAAAATTGACGATCCAATCTTTGCCTTATCTGTTCACGGTACAGCAGGGGTTTGGGGTACTTTATCGAATGGTTTATTTGCTACAGCAGAGTTAGCTGAGTACACTGGTATTGGTAAAGCTGGTCTTTTCGATGGTGGTGGTTTTGGACAATTGGGAGTTCAAGCACTTGGAGTAGTAACTTGTGGAGTTTTCGCTTTTGCAGTAAGCTATGTCATTCTATTTGTTATTAAGAAAGTTAGTGGTCTTCGTGTAACAGAAGAGGAAGAAATCATGGGCTTAGATATTAGTGAACATGGTTCATATGGTTATCCAGAAGCTTTCTTATCAAAAGAAGAAACGGAAAGCTTATAATAATTTGTTAATAGCCCTTTCTAAAAATAATAGGCTATTTGACTAATGAAGATAGGAGTCTCGCTGAAAAGTGAGACTTTTATCTTTTTTCAAGATTGTTTTCGAAGAGATTGTTACTTTAGGAGTAATAAGTGATCTAGAGATACTTGCAGTCTGAAAAGTAAAGACATTGCAAGGATTAACGAGATGGTTTGCAGCTAATAGCTGCGCACTCCAATCCACCTCCTTTATCATTGAAATGTCTTCAGGTTATGATAAAAACAATATTTTATTTAAAAAGAATCTAGGGAAATATAAAATGATATGATAAACATAAAATAAATATAAATATTTATTTTCGAAGGAAGTGCATGGATGTGCTCTGAAAATATAGAACTAAAAGAGTTGAAAATGGAAAAGGAATATTTTTTAAAAACAAATAAGTATAATAGTGATGAATTAAATAATTTTCATGATGAAATATTTAAGCGCTTGTTCCAATTCGTTCTTACTGAATATACGAAAACCTACGGTGATCCGCCGTGCCCGTTTGTATGGTTTGTAACCGGTAGTGCAGGCAGAAAGGAACAAGGTATTTTTAGTGATCAAGATCATGGAATTATCTACGAAAGAAACAATCTGACTTACAACCGGTATTTCATAAAATTCGGAATATTTTTAAGCGATGCCCTAAATGAGATAGGGTATCCATACTGTGAAGGAAATGTTATGAGCAGTAACTCTGTATGGTGTAAATCCTTAGATGAATGGAAGCAACAATTGCATCAATGGATGGAAAAGGAAAATTGGGAATCGATTAGATTTCTACAAATCTTTTATGATAGCAGACAAATTTTTGGAGACCAAGCATACGTCCAGGAATTGAGAAACTATATCCATCAGTATTGTGCTTTGCATCCATCTCTATTAAACAGGTTTATGAATAATGTTATGCGTATAAAAAAAGGGGTCGGAATATTTGGCCAATTTTTTGTTGAAAGAACTGGAAGCTATAAAGGCTCAATTC
Organism: Niallia sp.; assembly: GCF_031978665.1. Lineage (NCBI taxonomy): Bacteria > Bacillati > Bacillota > Bacilli > Caryophanales > Bacillaceae > Niallia > Niallia sp. The sequence goes on from NZ_DALZDK010000008.1 coordinate 58,383, forward strand.
ACATAAAGCATACTATGTATTTGCCATATGTGAATTCGATCAGGCTACTTACTATTAAAGAAAGAATGCAACAATCATCTACAAAAGAGAGAATGCATGCTTTAAGAGAGAGCAAGAGATATGACGAATGGTTAAAACCTTATGAACATTCTTTTAATAGAATATTAGATTATCGGATTATCTTATTTAAAGAAGCAAAAACATATGAAGATGTTCACTATTTGAATATCAGTCAATTAACGAAGGAACAGAGACAAGAAATAAAAGGATTAATGCGTGATGGCATCAAATTATATCATCAAGTACAAAGGATAATTGAAAAAGGGTGTTAACATGGGAGTCGAATCATTTCTACAATACATGAGAGATTTATATGGAAAAGTCAATTCGAGTGTATTGCACGCTACCTCGAGCGGAAGTAATTCACAGCAAATCGCTTTTATGCGCCAGCTTCAGAAGGATTTAAAAGTGGAAGTTGCCTCCAGATTGCCATTGAATAGTTTAAAAGCGGTTGTTTTTGACATAGAAACAACGGGCTTTTTACCTGATAAAGGAGATCAAATTATTTCGATTGGTGCAGTTAAGGTACAAGGGTGTCAAATTTTAGAGGAGCAATTCTATACATTAGTGAATGCAGGGGTTGAAATCCCTGCTGAAATAAGCCGTTTAACAGGGATTCAAACCACAGATTTACAAGATGCCCCGTCTTTATCTGATGTACTTGTACAATATTTTGAATTTATTAACGAAGATACTCTTGTTGCCCATCATTCCTCCCATGAGAAAAGCTTTATGCAATCAGCATGCTGGAAAAGTTTTAAAACACCTTTTAAGCATCGAATTGTTGATACTTCCTTTTTATTTAAAATTGTCGAACCCAAACAAAGGATATTGACCTTGGAGGAATGGTGTGAATTTAGTGAAATTCCAGTAATTAATCGCCACCATGCACTAGGGGATGCTAAATTAACTGCTATACTCTGGTGTCATTATCTTGAAAGGGCACAACAATTAGGATGTCGTACCTTACAGGATATTTATGAAAGATTAGCTTTACGCTAAAATAGGAATGAGAATACTTTAACATTAAATTGGCGGTGAATGGTTGATGGATATGTTTGAGACAGAAAGACTGCTGTTAAGAGGCTGGAAGGAATCGGATTATAAAGATTTGTATGAATATGCACAAAAGGAAGAGGTTGGTCCATTTGCAGGTTGGCCACCACATAAAAGCGAACAAGAAAGTAAAGAAGTAATCCGATATTTTTTACAAAATAAAAATTCTTATGCGATCGTATGGAAAGAGGAAAACAAAGTAATTGGCAGCATCGGTTTTCATGAGCGTACACCAAATGTTAAACTATCTCATTTAGCCCAGCGAGAAGTAGGTTTTGCTCTAAATCCGCAATATTGGGGAAGAGGGATTGTGCCAGAAGCAGTTAATCATCTCTTGGTATTTGGGTTTGAACAATTGCACTTGGATTTAATATGGTGTGGACATTTTGACTTTAATACGAAGTCGAAACGAGTCAATGAAAAATGTGGCTTTCGCTATCAATTTCAGAAATCAGATCGTTATAAGCTTTTTAACAATCGAATAATTACGAGTTTCTATTATTGTATGACCAAAGATGATTATTTCGAAAAAAAGCAGCAAAATCCTTCAATGGATTTATCTCATACAAATAGATAATAAACAGCCATCCAATAAAAAAGAAGAAAATTAAATTTAAAGAGGTTGGGACATAATTTTTTCAGTTATGAATAAACCCGAACAATTATAGGTAATCGCATACTATTGTTCAGATTTATAAAAGACTGTTTCAGTAAAGTTGGTGTTAATATCCGCAGCCTAAATACACTTCGCTTTCCATGGGGCGAGCGCCGAGCCGCTTCGGCCTATGGCCTGCAGGGTCTCGGACTTTCTCGCAGCTCCCTGTGGCGTCTACGTGTATTCAGGCTGCTCCATTTTTCTTACTAATTTATTTTTTCTTGGCAAAAAATAAGTTTTTAGGAAATTGCCTTTAAAAACGAAGTGGAATGGAGCGGAAAACACTCGACTCCTGCGGGAAATAGAGGAAAGGCTGAGACCCCACAGGCAAAGCCGAGGGAGGCTCAGCTTCCTCCCCGACGCATCGAGTGTTTGTAGCGCAATGGAACGAATTAGTTTTTAGACTTGACTATATTTAAAAACTTAGAATACTTTATTTAAGAGCTAAATGAGATTGTTCGTCTTTACAGTTTGGCTATTTAGTTTTGTCCCAGCCTCATTAAATTTAATTATAGTTCGTCAAATCCGTTATCTACGTGGTTTACTTTCACGTACTGACGTGATTTTTGTTCGAAGAAATCAGATTTCCCTAAATCTACTTCTTCATAAGCTTTTATCCAGCGTAATGGATTTTTTCGATAGCCCTCAAACGGACGATTAAATCCAAGCTGATTTGCTCTAACATTTGCATAAAATTTTATATAATCTTCCACATCTTGAAGGAGGATTCCATCAATTTTATTACCAATGATATATCTTGCCCACTCTATTTCCAATTGAGCTGCTTCTTTCATTGTATCTCCCACAAAAGACACTAGTTCTTTGTTGTTATATTCCGGGTATTGGTTTAAGACCTCTTTAAAAACCTTCACAAATAAATCAACATGGATTTGTTCATCTCGATTAATATAGTTAATCATTGTGCTAGTTGCCACCATTTTTTGGTTTCTTGCCAGATGGTAGAAAAAAGCAAATCCAGAGTAGAAAAACAAACCTTCTAAGACTACGTCGTACACAATTGATTTTAAAAAGTTAAGTGGAGTTGGATTTTCTGCGAAATAGGCATATCCATTTGTAACAAATTCATTTCTCTTTTCAAGAATAGGTTCTGTCCGCCAAAATTCAAATACTTGCTCTTGCTTTTCCATTGGCACCAAACTAGATAAAACATAGGAATAAGAATGATTATGAATAACTTCCTGCTGTGCTAAAATAATCATTAAAGCAGATAGACTGGAATCTGTTAGATAATCAGCTACTTTGCCTGCATAGTCTGTTTGAATACTGTCTAATAACGCTAATAAGCCAATAATCTTTAAAAAGGCATCCTGTTCTGTGTCAGATAATTCAGGAAATTGCTTCATATCTTGGCTCATATTAATTTCAAAAGGAGTCCAGAAATTCGCGAGCATTTTTTTGTATTTCGGGAATGCCCATTGATAGCGAACATCATCCCAGTTTAAAATATTTGAACACTCACCATTAATAATAGCAGTTGATTTATTTGGTGCCTGCTTATTCATTATTGGTCGTTTTTTTATGATTTTTTCCACTTTAAATCCTCCCTTTATTAGACTAAAAATCAGCTAGAGCAAGAATCACAATCTTCCACTTCGGATGAAGTAGATCTTAGATAATAGGTCGTTTTTAAGCCGTTTTTCCATGCTGCTACATGTAAATCTAGTAATTCTTTTGCTTTAATTGTGTTTTGAACATATAAATTAAAAGAGATTCCTTGATCAATATGTTTTTGCCTTTTAGCTGTTTGTTTAATACTCCAATGTTGATCGATTAAATAAGCAGATTTATAAAACCAAGTCGTTTTCGTATTTAAATCTGGTGCTGAAACAGGAATTTTATAATCTTTTTTTTCTTCTGAATACATTTTTTTAAATATTGGGTCAATACTTGGTGTACTACCGGCAATTAGAGCAGTCGAAGCGTTTGGAGCTACTGCCATTAAATATCCGTTGCGTAAACCACTTTTTTGAACGGTCTTTTTTAATGTTTCCCAATCCCATTCACTTTCTGTTGATACATATCCTCTTTTTGTAAAATAGGAACCTGTTTGCCAATCAGAGCCTTGAAATGCAGGATAAGCTCCTTTTTCCTTTGCTAAAGCAGCACTTGCAGAAATCGTTAGATAGTTTATTTTTTCATATAAAGCATCCGCGTATGATACTGCCTCATCCGATTCCCATTTAATTTGTTTTAAAGCGAGCAAATGATGCCATCCAAATGTTCCAAGACCAATGGCACGATATTTCTGATTGGTAACTTGTCCCTGAATGACTGGGATAGTATTTAAATCAATGACATTATCGAGCATTCTTACTTGAATAGGAATTAATCGTTCTAATACATGATCTGTAACTGATTTTGCTAGATTAATAGAAGATAGATTGCAGACAACAAAATCGCCAGGGATTTTTTCGATAATAATTCTGCCATCTTCATATTTTTGTTCCGATAATATTGTTGGACTTTGGTTCTGAACAATCTCTGTACAAAGGTTCGTACAATATACCATTCCTAAATGGTTATTTGGATTTTTGCGATTTACTTCGTCACGATAAAACATAAAAGGAGTACCTGTTTCTAACTGACTGCGAAGGATGCTTTTCATGATGTTGATGGCTGGTACAATTTCTTTTGATAAATCAGGGCGCTTAACACATTCCTCATATTTTATACGGAATGAACCATTTCCTATTTTCTCATCAAAAAAATCTTCTAAATTAAATCCCATTACTGTTCTGACTTCATGAGGATCAAATAAATACCAGTCTTCTCGTTTCTCCACTTTTTCCATAAATAAATCAGGGATGCAGATTCCTGTAAAAAGGTCGTGTGTGCGGTATCTTTCATCTCCATTATTTAATTTACTATCCAAGAAGGAGAAGATATCTTTATGCCATACATCTAGATAGACACTTATGGCACCTTTTCGTTGCCCGAGCTGATCTACACTTACTGCTGTATTATTCAATTGCTTCATCCATGGTATTACACCAGAAGATGCACCTTTAAATCCTTTTATTGCACTCCCACGGCTTCTAATTTTTCCTAGATAAACACCAATTCCTCCACCGTTTTTCGATAGATTTGCAATATCTGTATTACTATCGTAGATAGATTGTAAAGAGTCATCGATTGTATCGATAAAACAGCTTGAAAGTTGTCCCCAGTTTTTTCCCGCATTAGAAAGAGTAGGAGTTGCCACTGTCATATATAAATTGCTGAGAGCCCAATATGCTTCCTTTACTAATAGTAATCTGTTTGTCTTTGGTTCATTTTTCATTAGGTGCATGCTAATAATCATAAAACGTTCTTGCGGTAGTTCGAAAACTCGTTTCTGGTGATCTCTAGCAAGATAGCGATCAGAAAGCATACGGAGACCGATATACGTAAATAAATAATCGTTTTTTTGTTGAATAACCTTTTCTAGTTCATTGATATCTTCTTTTGTATATGTATCCTGGATAGAAGGATGATAGATTCCTTTTTTTGTTAAAGTATCTATTAAATGATCAAAATGTGTATATGCATTTTGATCATTTGTGTCTCGGTTTTCCTTCGCTTGTCTGTATAGGTCGTTTAAAAGCAACCGAGCTGCTACATAGGTCCAATCTGGGGAATTTTCATCCATATAGCTTAAGGATTCGAGGATAAGCTGATGAACAAACTCTTCTTCCTTAATCTCATTTTTCTTCTCTACATATTGTTTTGCACGATTTTTAAGGGGTTGGAAATCTAGGTGTTGAAAGTCTTTTTCTAATTCATCAAATAGGAACAGAGTATCGTTATCTAATGTTTTCATCGTATACCTCCAAAAAATTTATTAAAAGGCTGTTTCTGCATGTTAAATCGCTATTGAACTTCTAGTTGAAAGATCAGAGTTTCGAAATTTAGAATTTCAGCTATTAAATAGTAGAAAAAGCCAATAAAAAAACCACTCAACATTTTGAGTGGATCAAACGATTGTGCAAAAGTGTCCCGTTTGTGAAAGGGGCAAGCTTACACCATCGTTTCATCATCTCAAAGTCCCGGAGTAATGAAACACAAGTGATTGGCAGGTCTCCTGGCTAGTGAATTATCCTACACTAAGACCTTCCCGAGAAATGGTTTCTCAGTGGTATTCTTAGTTCGTATCACATACAGTTGCGGGAACAGCTTCGGCTTCGCACCGAATTCCCTATTAAGTCCGTAAAAGGACACCAAAACTTGTGGCATATTAAATTTTTTGTAATTAGTTTATGTGAAGAAGTTGCGTTTGCTACTATAAGCACAAATGTCTCTCAAAAAAAAGTCGCTTCTGAGAAGCGATAAAAGAGACATTGGATAATAAGGCTTTTAAAAAACTATATATAGTGTAATTTTCATTTCGGTTAACTATATATTGATTAGATGGTATCATAGAATCTATTTTTGCGCAATTAATTTCTATTAAAAAAATCAAGAAAAGAGAAGCACGATATAAAATAATAGGATAAAAGCCGTTCCGAATAGCACTAAATATTTCGACCATATCGGTGGAAGTTTTTTTCGCTGTTTTCCTTTATTAAAGCTGATAAAGGAAAGGCTGTTTTTATAGATTACAAAATAAATCAGCGCAAACCCTATGTATTGTAAAATAAACAATCCTGTAAGAGATTGTTTACCCTCTAAAAATTGAACATTAGGAAAAGAGTAACCAGTAATAAGTTTGATGATGATGTCGTTAACTGTTCCAAAAATAGCAAACAAGAGCACTGCTGAAAATAGAATTTTAATAAATTCTAAATAGATATAAGGGATTTTTTTCATATAGACATTCCTTTTCATAAGTAAAATATTTTAGGCACTAGAAAAAAGAATACCATAAACGAGTAAGAATTAGTAAATAAAATGGAGTGTTTCGGGTAATATACATGTAATTATAGAGAGGGGTAAAAAATAGAAAATTCCAATTATACTAATAACGTTCACAAAACGTCAAAAGTATGATATTATTTGATTGTTTTTGAAAGAAAATGCTTGAAAAAC
>NZ_DALZDK010000008.1:65188-69052 GCF_031978665.1 Niallia sp.
CGAAATCGTTTACATTATGATATTGTTAGTTGGAAGACATACCCGAAAAGGGAGTGTGATAATTTTGTTAACACCTGAAAGGCATGAACTTATTTTACAATTACTTAAACTGCAAAGTGTTGTGAAGATACAAGAGTTAATAGATATTACAAATACATCAGAATCAACGATAAGACGTGATTTAACTCAATTAGAGCAAGAAGGCTTTTTGAAGAGAGTCCATGGTGGCGCAGCGAGGCTCCAAGGAAAAATAAATGAGCCAAGTATGAGTGAAAAAGCGTTCAAAAACCTCCAAGAGAAGAAAATGATTGCAGGATTTGCAGCAAATCTAGTAGAGGATGGAGATAGTATTTATTTGGATGCAGGGTCGACAATTACAGAAATGCTACCATTTTTAAAAAATCGAGATATTGTAGTTGTAACCAACGGTCTTATGCATTTGTCTAGCTTGCTAGAAGCTCGTATTCAAACCTTTATAACAGGGGGTTATGTTAAAGAGAAAACCAATGCATTAGTAGGACGTGGCGCTATATTGAGTCTTGATAACTACCGTTTCGATAAATGTTTCATGGGTGTTAATGGTATTCATCCTGAATATGGGTATACTACACCTGACCAAGAAGAAGCGATGGTAAAAAGCAAGGCGCTGGCATTGTCAAGAGAAGCTTTCTTTGTAGCAGATGACAGCAAGTTTTCTGAAGTGTATTTCTCGAAAATAGCTGATTTGCATGAAGCTTCTATTATTACAAACTCCCTTGATGAGGAAGTAAACGATTTATATTCAAGGAAAACTAGTATAAAGGTTGTGAAAGAATGATTTATACACTTACATTAAATCCATCTGTCGATTATATTATCGAAGTACCTGAAGTGTATTTAGGAGAGCTAAATCGATTAGAAAAAACAAGTAAATTTGCTGGTGGAAAAGGAATAAATGTTTCCAAAGTATTGAAAAGAATGGGTGTGCAAAGCAAAGCGTTAGGCTTTGTTGGTGGTTTTACGGGAAGCTTCATTGAAAGTCAATTACTTGCAGAAAAAATCGACACGGATTTCGTTCAAGTGGAAGAAGATACACGTATCAATGTGAAATTAAAAGCGGATATAGAAACAGAACTAAATGCAAGTGGGCCAAATATCTCTGCTGCAAAATTCCAAGAGCTAAAGGATAAGATTGCTTCATTAACTTCCGATGATTTACTAGTGCTAGCAGGAAGTGTGCCATCTACCTTGCCTAAAACGACATATGAAGAGCTTGTGAAAATTTGTCATGAAAACAATGTTTCTTTTGTTGTCGATGCAGAAGGTGATTTACTTAAAGCAGTCTTGCCGTATCATCCATTTTTAATAAAGCCTAATCATCATGAGCTTGGTGAGTTGTTTGGGACAACTATTACAAATGCACAAGAAGCGATTCCATATGGGAAAAAACTATTGGAAATGGGAGCACAAAATGTAATTGTTTCTTTGGCTGGTGAAGGAGCCATATTAGTTAGCCAGCACGAAGAATTAATTAGTACGGTACCAAAAGGGGAAGTAAAAAGCTCAGTTGGTGCTGGGGATAGCATGGTAGCAGGATTTCTTGCTAAATATGAGGAGACGCAAGATATGAAAGAATCCTTCCGCTACAGTATTGCTTCAGGAAGTGCGACAGCTTTTTCGATTGGATTATGCACAAAGGAAAAGGTAGAAAATCTTCTTCCTCAAGTCCAAATTCAAGCATAAACGGAATTTATTTTTAATGAAAAAATGAAATGAAAAATAAATGAAAAAGGGAGCGTTATAGGATGAAAATTACTGAATTATTAACGCAAGAGACCATCCTATTGAATATTGAAGGAAATGGAAAGCTTGATGCCATTAATCAGCTGGTTGATATTCTTTATTCGGCGGGAAAATTAACAGATAGAGAAACGTATAAACAGGCAATTTTAAAGAGAGAAGAGCAAAGTACAACAGGGATTGGCGAAGGAATTGCCATTCCCCATGCAAAAACAAGCGCGGTAAAAACACCTGCAATTGCTTTCGGTCGTTCTACTAGTGGGGTTGATTATGAATCACTAGATGGACAGCCGGCAAATTTGTTCTTTATGATTGCGGCACCAGATGGAGCGAATAATACACATCTTGAGGCTTTATCAAGACTTTCTACATTATTATTAAAAGAAGAAGTGCGTTCTAAGCTTTTAAATGCTACTTCTACACAAGATGTTATTTCTATTATTGACAGCTATGATGTAGAGGAAGAAGCGGTTGAAGAAAATATTGCGGATAAGAAAAATTTCATTGTAGCGGTAACGGCTTGTCCAACTGGCATTGCCCATACTTATATGGCAGCTGATTCATTAAAAGCGAAAGCTGCTGAAATGGGTGTAGACATTAAGGTTGAAACGAATGGCTCTGGCGGAGCAAAAAATGTGCTTACAGCAGAAGAAATCGAAAATGCGACAGCAGTTATTGTTGCAGCTGATACGAAGGTTCAAATGGAACGTTTCAATGGCAAACATGTATTGGAAACACCTGTTGCAGATGGTATCCGTAAGCCAGAAGAATTAATTAACCGTGCGTTAAAACAGCAAGCTCCTGTTTACCATGGTGGATCTGGTTCTAGTTCTAGTGATGGCAAAGAGGCAGGGAAAAAAGGAATTGGAAGCCAAATCTATAAACACTTAATGAACGGTGTTTCAAATATGTTGCCATTTGTTGTTGGTGGCGGGATTTTAATAGCGATATCCTTTATGTTCGGATATAACTCAGCTGATCCCAATGATCCAAGCTATAATGCGTTTGCAGCCGTTATTAAGTATATTGGTGGCGATAATGCATTTGCACTTTTAGTACCAGTTCTTGCTGGATTTATCGCAATGAGTATTGCTGATCGCCCAGGTTTTGCTCCAGGGATGGTTGCTGGATTTATGGCAGCTCAAGGTGGAGCAGGATTTCTTGGAGGCTTAATCGGAGGTTTCTTAGCTGGTTATTTAGTGATTGGACTAAAGAAAGTGTTAGAAGTTCTCCCAAGATCCTTAGAAGGAATTAAAACAATTCTGCTCTATCCATTATTAGGAATATTCTTTACCGGTCTAATCATGAATTACGTTATAATGGAGCCAGTTGCAGCAATCAATACAGGCATGACTAACTGGTTATCAGATCTTGGTACTGGAAATGCAGTAATCCTTGGTATTATTTTAGGTGCAATGATGGCCTTTGATATGGGTGGACCAATCAATAAATCAGCCTATGTTTTTGGTACAGGTCTTATTGCTAATGGTGTTTTTGAACCAATGGCAGCAATTATGGCTGGTGGGATGGTTCCGCCACTTGCAATTGCATTAGCAACCGTTTTATTTAAAAAGAAATTTACAAAGCAAGAGAAAGATGCAGGTTTAACAAACTTTATTATGGGCCTTTCGTTCATAACAGAAGGTGCCATTCCATTTGCAGCGGCAGATCCATTGCGCGTTATACCGTCTGTAGCAATAGGTGCAGCAGTGACAGGTGGACTATCCATGTTCTTTAATATTGGTTTAAGAGCTCCACATGGCGGTATCTTTGTAGTTGGATTAGTGGATGGAAATCCTCTGTTATATCTACTAGCAATCGTTATCGGTGCAGTTGTAGCTGCCTTATTATTAGGATTATTAAAGAAACCTGTTCAATCAAAATAAATAAAGTTGTACATGATTAAGTAATTGAGGACTTTAAACATTACTGAATACAGTGATGTTTAAAGTCTCTTTTTTTTAGGGTGATTTCATAAAGTTTGTTGCTATCATAATAAAACCAATGAAGCACAGTGGAATCTGTTTCTTCATTGGTTAATTCTTCACTAATCAACTATTTTCATTTGGCTTTGTTTCATCCAAT
>NZ_DALZDK010000008.1:69062-127433 GCF_031978665.1 Niallia sp.
GCTTTAAACGAAAGAAAGCGGCAATAGCAGCAATCAAAGTAATCGCACAAAGCAAGTAAAATTGATAATGCTCCATATGCTTCATTAAAATGGCCATTATTGGGGGACCGGCTGCGACCCCAATAAAGCGCATGCTACTGTAAATACTTGTGATGGTTCCTCTTTCTTCCTTTTCAATTCCTTCCGTAATCAGGGCATCTAATGGAGGTAAACTCCCACCTATTCCAATACCTGCAATGGTCAAGAAAATAATGATGAACCACATTTTTTCTGAGAAATTAAGGGCAATTGTGCCAATAACGATTGCAAGTATACTGATAAATGTAATCCACCGCATTAAATTTTTGTCTTTTTTAATTTTTTTTCCTGTAAAGTAGGAAGTAAGACATAAAGCGCCAAGTGGAATAGCAAGATAGAAACCTTTTTTTATGTTTTTAATATGATAGTGCTTTTCCAATATTTCCGATAAGTAAAACATCTCGGCAAATAGAATGAACATAACAATAGCCCCAATAAAGAAAATGGCGTATAGCCATTTTTTATCTTGATGCAATATTTCTTTCGTATGCTTTATAAATTCTTTGAAGGGTAAAGGTTTGTTTTTACTCTTTGGTGATTTTACAAAGAGTAAAATTAAAACAATGGAAATCAAACAAAAAACTGGAATAGACATGAATGGGATAAACCATATAAATCCTGCTAAAAGTGCACCAAGAATGGGACTAAGCACTTTTCCGAATGTATTAGCTGTTTCAATAATTCCTAAAGTACTACTAATTTCCTCTTCACTTTTAAATAAATCGCCTACTAATGGTAAGACAATAGGGAATGCTCCGGCTGCTCCAACACCCTGTAGAGCACGGCCGATAAGGATGACCCAATAGCTATTATCCAGCAACCATGCAGCAAGTCCTGATATCACCCCGCCTATTCCAGCAATAATTAAACTAGGGATTATCACCCGTTTACGGCCAATATGATCAGATAGATATCCCGCCACAGGTATGAGTAGTATCGCTAGTACTGAATATACAGTTATAATCATGCTTACTTGAAAAGAAGATATATTCAGCTTTTGCTCAATCGATGGCAATACAGGAATTAGCATGCTATTTCCAAGGGTCATAACTAACGGGATGGAAGAAAGTGAGAATATTGCCATTTTAGAAACCTTTACATTTTGTTGCTTTGCTGTTTTTTGAACTTTGGTTGTAAGGTTTACTATTCTTTTATCATCATTTACATGATCCATTTTCATTCTCCCTGCTTTCAAATAGTTAACTATAGTTAATATGTACAGGCAAGATGAAAATTAACGCGATTTTCATCATCCAAAAAATGGATTTTATAATTCTGTTTATTCCTTCTATTCTTTAAATAATATGATATGATGTAATAAAAAATATGGTGGTGTCTATACATGGGGGAAGTTGTTGCACTAAGCATTGGAAAGGGAAAAACGTTTACATGGAAAGATAAAAATATTCAATCAGCAATTGGAAAAGAGAAAGTAACAGAAGCGATTTTAACATTTGATGGATTTGTTGGAGATGGTGTTGTAAATACAGCTTTCCATGGCGGAAAAGAACGAGCTGTATGCTATTATCCCTTTGAGCATTATCAAAAATGGGAAAAGGAATTTAAAATAACGATGAATCCTCCTGCGTTTGGAGAAAATATTTGTGGCACGGAATTCACGGAAAAAAATACATATATTGGTGATATCTTTTCTTTAGGAGAAGCTATTGTACAAGTAACGCAAGGAAGGGTTCCCTGTTCTACTATTTCTAAATATAACAATGTCGATGCATTTTTAAGCAGAATTGTGGAAACTTGTTATACGGGTTATTTTCTAAAAGTAATAAAAGAGGGTAAGGTGAGCAATCATTCAACCTTTCAATTAGTAGATCGTCTGCAAGAAAAAGTGTCCGTGTGGGATGCCACAAAAGTAATGCTTCTTGATCGGAAAAATAAAGAGGCCATGCTATCGATTCTGCAAATCGAGCAATTAGCAGAGGATTGGAAAAATCGCTATAAAACAGCACTAGCTAAACTGAAATAATTTTTTTCGGAAAATGATTGACTTTTATTGTGTAGTTCAATATCATATAAGTAACATATCGAACGGCAATGAAGAAGAGTAGTACCTTTATTGGAGACTTCAGAGAGCTGGTGGTTGGTGTAAACCAGTGTGGACGATAAAGAGAATGGACTTCTGAGCTTCTAAACCGAACCAGCTTGATGTAGTAGGCTTTAGCGAACGTCTCATCGTTACAAGAGACAGAAATTTGTCGTTAAGCGACTGATTTCTTAAAGTGAGCTTAATTTATTAAGCTAATGAAGGTGGCACCACGGGTTTCTCGTCCTTTTTATAGGAGAGAGACCCTTTTTTATTTTCCAAAAATATATATAAATCTAAAACGTTGAAGAAGAGTAGTAAGTATATAACGATGTTAAAGAGAGTCGGTGGCTGGTGAGAACCGATACATCCATTATACGGAATGGACTTCTGAGTGCGGGCCTGAAATAGTAGTAGGGCTTAACGGCATCCCCCGTTAACGGGATAGAGTATAATAGTACTCGATAAGCGAGAGTGAATCTTCACTCTAATCTGAGGTGGTACCGCGGTTAACAAATCGTCCTCTATCTGCAAAAGAATCATGCAGATAGAGGACTTTTTTTATAGATTTTTATAAATTTGCAACTTTTACCAATAGATAATTAGGAGGATATAAGGATGGAAAACAATCTTTTATTAATCGATGAAATTCAAGGTGATACACTGACACCTATAAGCATTTATCAACGACTATCTGGAAAAAAGAAATTCTTGCTGGAAAGCTCTTTAAAACATGAGGATTCAGGAAGATATTCCATCATAGGATGTGATCCCACATTTGAACTTATTGGAAAAGGGTTTGAAACAGTGATTCTTGAAGGAGATAAACGAGAAGTAAGAAAAGAACGGGCACTTGATTTAGTAAAAAAATTAATACCTGAAAATAAAGCAGTGCTTCCTAATTCATTACCAGTCAACGCTGGAGCATTCGGTTATGTAGGCTATGACAATATAAGACAATATGAAAACATTGGTCCAGAAGCAAAGGATGATATAGGGATACCAGATGTACATCTTATGTTTTTTGAAGATTTAGTAATTTTTGACCATTTAGAACAAAAAGTTTTTTTGGTTGCAAGCCCTTTAAAGGATACAACAACAGAGCAAGAGCTAAGATTTCGGCTGCAGATAAGAAAGCTAGAAGTTACTGCCCCATACAAAGAGGATTTACCTGAAGTAAAGCTTACCCCTTTCCAGGCAAGTATATCGAAGGAACAATTTATCGAAAAGGTTAACAAAGCGAAGGAATATATTTTGGAAGGAGATATCTTCCAAGTCGTTCCTTCGCAAAGAATGACCGCCAAGATAGAGGGATCTCCTTTTTCTTATTATCGAAAACTAAGAATCAAAAATCAGTCACCTTATATGTATTTTTTCGATTTTGGCGATTATGCGGTGCTGGGAAGTTCACCGGAAAGCTTAATTAAAGCAGTAGATGGAAAAGTAATAACTAATCCAATTGCTGGAACGAGGCCAAGAGGGACGACGATAGAAGAGGATATAAGTTTAGAGAAAGAACTACAGCGAGATGAAAAGGAATTAGCAGAGCATAAAATGCTTGTTGATTTAGCAAGGAATGATGTTGGAAAAGTTAGTGAATTTGGCAGTATTTCCGTTGATAAGTATATAAAAGTAGAAAAGTATAAGCATGTTATGCATCTTGTTTCAGAAGTAAGTGGCGATTTAATGAAAGATTACACATGTGTAGATGCACTCGTTTCTTGTTTGCCTGCAGGAACAGTTTCGGGAGCACCTAAGATACGTGCCATGCAGATTATAAATGAATTAGAAGGTACAAAAAGAGGAGTATATTCAGGGGCTGTCGGTTACTTTTCGAAAAATGGAAACATGGACTTTGCCCTTGCCATTCGAACGATGGTTATAAAAGACAAAAAGGCATATATTCAGGCTGGTGCAGGAATTGTCCATGATTCTGTTCCAGAAAAGGAATATGAAGAAACGATTCATAAACTAAAATTATTCTTGGAGGAACAACATGATTTTATTAATCGATAATTATGACTCTTTTACGTATAACTTATTTCAATATTTAGGGGAATTAGGGGAAGACATAACGGTTGTTCGAAACGATGAAATATCTATTGATGCTATTCGTCACTTAAATCCAGATCGAATTGTTTTGTCACCAGGACCAGGTAGACCGGAAAATGCAGGGATTTTAATCGAACTCATTCAAACGCTTTATCAAGAGTTTCCGATTCTAGGTATTTGTCTTGGTCATCAGGGAATCGGATATGCATTTGGATCCGAGGTAGTAAAGGCAACGAATGTGATGCACGGAAAAACATCGAAATTAAAGGTAACTGGTAATTCCGTTTTTCGAAATATAGAAGAACCGATCGAAGTGATGCGCTACCATTCCCTTGTTATTAAAAAAGATACATTAAACGACGATTTTGAAGTTTTGGCTTACTCAACGGATGATGACGAGATTATGGCGATAAAGCACAAGAACTATCCACTTTATGGCTATCAATTTCATCCAGAATCAGTAGGGACTGACTGCGGAAAACAGTTATTGCAAAATTTTATCATTGAAACAAGAAAGGAAGTTCAAAGATGAAACAATACGTGGAAAAATTAATGGGTAAACAATCATTAACTGAAACGGAAATGGAAGATGCAGCTAGCCTACTTTTTTCAAAGGAAATAACGGATACGGAGATTGCTGCCTTTATTACGAGCTTAAAAATGAAGGGAGAAACCGTAGACGAAATTGTTGGTATTGTAAAGGCTGTAAGGAAGCAAACTCTTCCTTTTTCTCAAAACACACTTGGCTGCATTGATAACTGTGGTACAGGTGGAGATAGATCTCAAAGCTTTAACATAAGCAGTACTTCAGCATTTGTGTTAGCGGGAGCTGGAATACCTGTCGCAAAACACGGAAATCGCAGTATTTCCAGTAAGACTGGAAGTGCCGATGTTCTAGAAGAGCTTGGGATAAAATTGAATGTGAGCCCAGAGCAAAATGTTCGCCAATTAGAAGAAGTAGGGATTACTTTTCTATTTGCCCAGCATGTTCAACCGAACATGGGTAGAATTATGAAGGTACGCAGAGAATTAAAGTTGCCGACTATTTTTAATTTGATTGGTCCATTAACGAATCCTATATCACTCGAAACACAAGTACTAGGGATATATCGAAGTGATTTACTCGTAACATTTGCTGAAAGCTTACGAAAATTAGGAAGAAAACGAGCAGTTGTATTAAATGGTGCTGGAGGAATGGACGAAGCTTCCTTACAAGGTGATAATCAGCTTGTAATTTTAAAAAATGGAAAAATTGAGAAAACAATTCTTACTCCAGAAACGGTAAACCTTCCTTATTACACAAATGAACAAATCCGCGGGGGAGACGCAAAGGAAAATGCAGCTATATTGTTGAATGTTTTAAAAGGGAGAAAAGGCGCTTTCCGTGATACGGTTCTTTTAAATGCAGGCATCGGCATTTTTACCGCTGGAAGAGCGGAAAGTATTTTAGATGGCGTTAACTTAGCGAAGGAAAGCATTGATTCAGGGGCAGCACTTCATAAATTAAACCGATTAGTGGAAACAAGTAAAGAATTCGAAGGGGCAGGGATTTAAAGTGGAGACAATTTTGGATAAAATTATTGCACAAAAAAAGGAAACGATCGAAGAGTTATATAATCGAAAAGAAGAGCTGGAGACGGTAACTCGCAACATAAAAAAAAGATCTTTTCTAGAAAAAATAAAGCAGTCGGAAACTTTAGCAATAATAGCAGAGTTTAAAAGGGCATCTCCATCAAAGGGGGATATTAATATAGATAAGGACCCACAGGAGCAAGCTAAAATGTACGAACTATATGGTGCTGATGCCATTTCTGTTTTAACAGATACACCTTTTTTTAAAGGGACATACGATGATCTGGCTATGGTGAGAGAAACGGTAAATCTGCCAATTCTCTGCAAGGATTTCATTATTGATAAAATTCAAATCGATTTTGCAAAAGCGTATGGTGCGGATATCGTATTACTAATAGCCGCAGCATTAGAGGACGAAAAGCTTCATGAATTATATACGTATGCAACGGAATTAGGTCTTGAAGTATTGCTGGAGGTTCATAATGAAGAAGAATTGGAAAGAGCTTTAAAAACAGACGCCCAATTAATAGGGGTGAACAATCGAAATTTAAAAACCTTTGAAGTAACACTGGAAACAACCGAAAAATTAGCTGCAAGAATAAAAGAAAATGGCAGATATATGGTTAGTGAAAGTGGCATATCCACTTATGACGATATTTTGAAGGTTACTTCTAGTGGAGCAAATGCCATTTTAGTTGGGGAAACCTTTATGAAAGCCTCAGATCTTGAAAGTAAAATGAAAGAAATGAAAGTATCTTTAAGGGCGGGGATAAAGTGAATGTAAAAATTTGTGGAATTACAACAATAGATGCAGCAACAGCTGCCATTCAATATGGAGCAAATGCGCTTGGATTTGTATTTGCAAAAAGTAAAAGGAAATTAAGCGCACAACAGGCAAAAGAAATTATCGATACTCTTCCTGAAGGTTTAATGAAGGTAGGCGTGTTTGTCAATGAGTCCAAAGAAGAGATAGAGAAGATTGTGAAGGTTTCTGGTATAAATGCTATCCAGCTTCATGGGGATGAAACGGCAGACTTTGCTTCAAGCTTTTCTTTGCCAATCATAAAGGCTTTTAGTATTTCCTCACAGGAAGATCTACAACAGGTAATTTCTTTTCCATGTGATTATGCATTATTGGACAGTCCAAGAGGGCAGTATCATGGAGGAAATGGAATAGCTTTCGACTGGAGCATAATAAAAGATTATAATTTTGGTAATACGAAAATCATTCTTGCTGGTGGACTAAATGAAACGAACTTAATAGAAGCTGTCTATACAACAAATCCTTTTATGGTGGATGTTAGCAGTGGGGTTGAGACAGACGGTAAGAAAGATTTAGAGAAAATAAAGAATTTTTTACGAATTGCAAAGTCAGTTCATATTTAAGAAAAGAGGGAGCTTATCATGGCAGAAACATACGCGTTTCCAGATAATAAAGGACATTTCGGAATGTATGGAGGAAGATACGTTCCAGAGACATTAATGCAAGCAGTAACAGAACTTGAAACGGAATATAAAAAAGCACAACAAGATCCAGCCTTTCACGAAGAATTAAATGGATTATTAAAGAATTATGTTGGAAGAGAAACCCCCCTTTATTTTGCGGAGAATCTAACAAAATACGCTGGCGGAGCAAAAATCTATTTAAAAAGAGAAGATTTAAACCATACAGGTGCTCACAAAATAAACAACTCCCTTGGTCAAGCGCTGCTCGCAAAAAGAATGGGGAAAAAGAAAGTTGTAGCGGAAACGGGTGCTGGACAGCATGGAGTAGCAACTGCAACAGCATGTGCACTATTAGACTTAGAATGTACGATTTTTATGGGAGAAGAAGATATTAGAAGACAGAAGTTGAATGTGTTCCGAATGGAATTACTAGGAGCTAAAGTCGTTGGGGTTACTTCTGGAAGTGCCACGCTGAAGGATGCTTGTAATGAAGCCTTACGCTATTGGGTAACCAATGTAGTAGATACACACTATATACTAGGTTCCGTAATGGGTCCACATCCATTTCCAATGATGGTACGTGATTTTCAAAGTGTCATTGGTAAAGAAGCGAAAAAACAATACGTTGAAAAAGTCGGAAACCTGCCAGAAGCAATCGTTGCCTGTATTGGTGGTGGTAGTAATGCCATGGGTATCTTTTATCCATTTATTGAAGATGAAGGTGTCGCTTTATACGGTGTAGAGGCGTCAGGGCATGGCCTTCACACTGAAAAGCATGCTGCATCCCTATCGAAAGGGAAACCAGGTGTGTTACATGGCTCTTATATGTACTTGCTGCAAAATGAAGATGGACAAATTCAAGAGGCACACTCGATTTCAGCGGGATTAGATTATCCTGGTATTGGTCCAGAGCATAGCTATCTTCATGATATTGGCCGGGCAAAGTATGAATCGATTACAGATGATGAAGCATTTGAAGCACTTCAATTGCTTTGTAAAATAGAAGGGATTATTCCTGCTTTAGAAAGTGCTCATGCAATTAGTTATGCAGTGAAACTAGCAAGCAAGATGGATAAGGAAGAAGGAATCATTGTCTGCTTATCTGGTAGAGGAGATAAGGATGTAAATACAGTAATGGAAAGAATGGAGGAATAAGAAATGAAAGCAATCCAAGCAGCCTTTAAAGAGGTACTGGAAAAAGGAGATAAGGCGTTTGTTCCATATATTATGGCAGGAGATGGAGGCCTTCAAACATTAAAGGACAAAGTACTTTTTCTGGAAGAGGCAGGAGCAACTGCAATTGAACTTGGCATTCCATTTTCTGATCCAGTAGCAGATGGACCAATTATCCAAGCTGCAGGCATCCGTTCTCTTAAGGCAGGAACAACGCTTAAAGGTGTTTTTGAAACGATTCAATCTTTTAGAGAGGAAACTACTATTCCCCTCGTCATGATGACTTATTTAAATCCTATTTTAGCTTATGGAGTAGAGACGTTTTTCCAAGACTGTGAAAAAGCAGCGATCAATGGATTGATTGTGCCGGATTTACCGGTGGAAGAGGAAGTAATTTTAGAAGAATTAGCGGCAAAGCATCAAGTTGAAATTATCCGCTTAGTCACCTTAACAAGTCCTTTAGATCGAATTGAAAACATCGCAAAAAAAGGAAATGGCTTCTTATATGCTGTCACGGTTACAGGTATAACTGGTTCAAGAACTAGCTTTCAAGCACATCTAGGTGCACATTTACTAAAGGTGAAGGAAGTTAGCCATATCCCTGTTCTTGCTGGATTCGGAATTTCGTCGCCAGAACATGTTGCGAGCATGACAGAATACTGTGATGGGGTAATTGTCGGTAGTAGAATCGTTGAACTATTTTCAGAGAATAACTTAGAGGAAATAAAGGCATTGATTGCCGCATGTAAAAAAGGAAATACGTTATCGGCTATTTAAAAAGTGAAAAACCTCCTTCTGATTTGACAGTAAGGAGGTTTTTCACTTTTTAAATGGAGAATTTTAAAGAGAAGAACTAGTTTCTGTAACGGTAAGCGCATAAGGGGGAAATCATTGGTCTAAACCCAAGATTGGGGCTGTGCAAAGCCCAGCCCTTACAAAAAATTACTCTCCAATAGAAACGTTTCTATATAGCTTGTATTCCCGTGTTAGCTCGTTGATCAGTGGAGCTGTCGCATGCTGTTTAAAGGAAAATTCAGGCACGATATAGGAAAAGTATCTTTTAATTGTCTCATTTTTAATTCGTAATAACTTAAGACTGCCCATATTAACTTCTTTTTGGATTGCATATTTAGAAAGGATGGATATTCCTAAATCAGCTTCAACTGATTCTTTAATAATCTGTGTACTACCGAATGAGCGGATAATTGGAGGATGAAATCCTTGCTTATGAAAAAAGTGTTTTACGACTTCTCTTGTTCCTGATCCATCTTCTCTAAGAATCCAAGTTTCATTATATAAATCTCTTAATTCAACTGAGGGAAAATTGGCTAATCGATGATTTTTACTAACGATTACGACTAGTTCATCTTCCTTAAAAGGTGTTATGGAAAGGTGTGGATGACTTGTTAGATGACTATCAATAATCCCCAAATCAATTTCTCCATGTAATAATTGATCAACAATACGATTGGAGTTTCTTATACTTATCATTGGATTATCATGTTTCTTGTCCATTTTTATATATTCGGCAATTACTTTAGGTAGTAAATACTCTCCAAATGTAAAGCTCGAACCAATAGATAGAGGACGGATTTTCGTTTCTGAAAGGTAATTAATTAAATCTTTCACTTCTTTGTATTCTGATAATATTTTCTTTGCATGAAAATAAAATAGTTCGCCTGCTTCTGTAAGTCTTACATATTTATTCGTTCTGTCTAAAAAGGTGACATTGTATTTTTTTTCCAGTGCTTTTATAGAAAGTGTCACAGCAGATTGAGTAATATGTAAGCTTTCTGCAGCTCTAGTAAAATTAAGCTTCTCTGCAACTGTTACAAAGGTTAATAAATGGTAATCCAAAAAATCACGCTCCTTCATAAAACGATATTATGCCCTGCTACTTAGATACATTTGTATAAGTGTATGGAGTAAAATGGCTAAAGCTACTCTATAGTAAATTGCAGAGAAAACTACTTCTTTCTATTATTATACTAAAATTGTGTCAGGATAAAAATAGAAGTTGATAGAATAATTGAAAAATAATGAATATTTACCAAAATAAATTTTATACGTTTTTATAATTATTCCATCAATCAGACAATAAGCCTATTTTGCAAAGGGATGCACACCAATTATTTCGGGAATATAAATATTTTTCTTGTAGAAAAAACAAATAACCTCTATAATCAATAATGATTCTCAATGTATGTGTTCCATAAATGATTAGAAATCGTTCGAAACAGCCTATACATAAATGGAGTCATGATAGTTCTGTTTAGGCAGTGATAGAAACGAACGACAAATAAGAGGAATAAAAACTATAAAAAAGGATAGGTGTAAAGGAGAAAATCATGATTAAACGCTTTTTTTCATATTATAAGCCACATAAGAAATTATTTAAGCTCGACTTTTCCAGTGCGATAGTTGTTGCACTACTAGAGCTCGCTTTTCCACTTGCGGTCTCTTGGTATATTGATGATTTACTTCCAGAAGGGAATTGGAGCTCGATTTTGTCTGTAGGTGTGGGATTACTGCTATTATATGTAACGAGTACCTTTCTTCAATACATTGTTAACTATTGGGGTCATAAGTTAGGGATAAATATTGAAACAGACATGCGTGGCCAATTATTTACGCATGTGCAAAGACAATCGTTTTCGTTTTTCGACAATACGAAAACAGGGCATATTATGAGTCGCATTACCAATGATTTATTTGATATTGGAGAACTTGCCCACCATGGTCCAGAGGATTTATTTATTGCCATTATGACTTTTGTTGGGGCATTTTGGATTATGCTTACGATTAATATAAAACTAGCATTCATTGTTATTTTCATCGTTCCAATTCTTGTTTGGCTGATTACATACTGTAACCGAAGCATGAATAAAGCATGGGGGCAAATGTATGGAGATATTGCTGACGTAAATGCTAGAGTGGAAGATAGTGTATCTGGTGTGCGTGTTGTTCAATCTTTTACAAATGAAGAATATGAGATTTCAAGATTTACAGTAAACAATAGAAGATTTCGTAAGGCAAAAATAGGCGCATATAAAGTAATGTCGATTACTTCTTCATCAGTATATATGTTGATGAGATTCTTTACTTTAGTTGTTTTAGTATTTGGTGCCTGGTTAACATTTAATGAGCAAATGAAAATTGGGGAATTGGTTTCCTTCATTCTCTTTGTAAATATATTGCAAAAACCAATTGATAAAATTAGTGCAATATTAGAACTATATCCGAAGGGAATGGCTGGCTTTAAGCGTTTCTTGGAATTATTAGATTCAGAACCCAAAATTCTAGATCGGAAAGATGCAATAGAAGTAAATGGATTAAAAGGCGACATCGTATTATCAAATGTAACATTTAGCTATGACAGTAATCCTGTTTTGAAAAACATTAACCTTTCCATAAATGCTGGCGAAACAATTGCTTTTGTTGGTCCTTCTGGTGCTGGAAAGACAACGATTTGTTCGTTAATTCCCCGTTTTTATGATGTGAATAGTGGTAGTATCAAAATTGATGGAATCGATATTCGCGACATGACGAAGAAATCACTAAGATCGCAAATAGGAATTGTACAGCAGGATGTATTTTTATTTACAGGCACGTTAAAAGAAAACATTGCCTATGGTAAATTGGATGCGACAGACGAGGAAATCCATGAAGCTGTAAGAAGAGCGCATCTCGAAGATTTAGTACTTAAATTACCTGATGGATATGAAACACAAATTGGTGAAAGAGGATTGAAGCTATCAGGCGGCCAAAAACAAAGAATCGCGATTGCTCGAATGTTCCTAAAAAACCCGCCAATTCTCATATTAGATGAAGCGACATCTGCGCTAGACACAGAAACGGAATTAATTATCCAAAACTCTTTAAATGAGCTAGCTAAAAACCGAACTACACTAGTTATTGCACATCGGCTTGCGACTATTCGCAATGCAGATCGCATTGTCGTAGTAACAGAAAATGGTATAGAAGAAGAAGGGAAGCATGATGAATTAATAGCACGTAATGGAATTTTTGCTAACCTTCATCGTGTTCAATATCAGCGATAATATTAAGGTCTGTACTTTTAATGGTACAGACCTTAATTTATTCCTGAAGGCTTATTGGTAAGAAGCATACACTGCTTATGACTACCATTTTTAAGAAGTCTATAGAATAAAAAACTATTCTAAATGTCCGATATGCGATATATTGGATATAAGTTTTTTGATAATTCAAATAAGAAAGGATGTGGACTTTTGAGACCCATTATTCTAGGGATATTTGCTGCACTTTTTTTTGCATTTACCTTTGTACTAAATCAGTCCATGGAAATAGGTGGAGGCAGCTGGGTATGGAGTGCTTCACTACGCTATTTTTTTATGGTTCCTTTATTAGTCCTGATTGTGGCATGTAGAAAGAATTTAGCAGAAGTTTGGCAGGAGTTAAAAGCAAATCCAGTTTCTTGGTTGATTTGGAGCACAGTCGGCTTTGGACTTTTTTATGGAGGAATTTGTTTTGCAGGTGCCTATGGTCCAGGTTGGCTTGTAGCAGGTACATGGCAGCTTACCATCATTTCTGGTACACTCTTAGCACCATTATTTTATGAGAAAAAGATCAGTGGAAATGGGAGTATGCAATTAACACGAAGGAAAATTCCATTTAGAAGTTTAACTTTTTCTATTTTCATTGTTTTAGGTGTCATCATTATGCAGCTGGAATTTGCTGTCTCGATTGCTTTGAAGGATGCTTTGTTTTGTCTTATCCCTATTCTGATCGCATCATTTGCATACCCTTTAGGTAATCGGAAGATGATGGAGATTTGTGATGGAAGATTAGATGTGTTTCAGCGAGTATTAGGGATGACAATCGCAAGTCTTCCATTTTGGATACTTTTATCAATTGGTGGTGTATTAACTGGAGGATTACCTGGAAAGCAGCAGGTTATTCAATCAGCAATTGTTGCAGTTTTTTCAGGAATAATTGCGACGATATTATTTTTCGCAGCAACTGACTTGGTTAAAGACAATATGATTAAGCTAGGAGCTGTTGAAGCAACCCAATCATTGGAAGTATTATTTGCTTTATTAGGGGAAGTGCTTTTTCTATCGGCGCATTTACCAAGCCCTGTCAGTTTCCTTGGCATTAGCTTTGTGATGTTCGGAATGATATTACATAGTGTATATTCGAGTAAGAAAATACACATAAATACTAGCGTGGAAGCATAACCATGGTTTTTGTGATTGTCTTTAGCCAAATCGTTAAAAATTTGTTAAGATTCTTATAATTATATGAAGTTTATTTAGATTTATCGGAATTTTTTACTTTTTTATACAAAATCAGTATACTATGTTAAGGAGAAGGAATCGTTTGAAATTCAGAGTTAATCAGAAGCAAGTAGATGTTTAGTAGCATCGTGGATTGGCAAAAGCAAGAATAAAGCTAGAAATTCAAAAGTTTAACGGAAAAGGCTACTTTATTTTAAAATCAAGCTTAAGTCAGCGAATGGATGTATGTACAGCCTTTAAGAATGCGGTATTTCTGACAGTCGTGTTTTTTTGGCTATCACTTCTAAAAATAATTGTTAGGAGGAAAAGCAAAATGACAAAGAGGTTAGAAGAAAAAGAGATTAAATTAATAGCACTTGACATGGATGGAACACTATTGAATGAAAAAGGGGAAATCCCTGAAGAGAACCGGAAGGCAATTAAAGAGGCTCATGATAATGGATTGCATGTTGTATTGAGTACTGGCCGTTCCATTGCTACATGCAATGACCATGCAAAAAGTCTTTTATTAAAATCTTATTTAGTTACAGTAAATGGTAGTGAGATTTGGGATACAAGCGGCAATCTAATTGAAAGAAATCTTGTGGATGCAAATCATATCCAATGGATGTGGGAATTAGCACAGCAGAATAAAGCAAAAATGTGGGCAACAAGCTGTGATCGTTTATGGATCGATGAAATGCCAGAAGAAGTAAGTAAATCAGAGTGGCTAAAGTTTGGATTTCATATTGAAGACGATCAAATACGTGATAAAGTATTAAAAAGTTTAAAAGAGAAAAATTGCTTTGAAATCAGTAATTCCTCCCCAGTAAATATCGAAGTAAATGCCTTAGGGATAAATAAAGCAAAGGGGCTCAAAAAAGTATGTGAGCTATTACATATCTCCATGGATCAAGTGTTGGCAGCAGGAGACAGTCTGAATGACATTAGTATGATAAAAGAAGCGGGTATTGGGGTTGCAATGGGGAATGCACAGGATATTGTAAAGGAGACAGCAGATGTTGTCACCTTAGCAAATAATGAGAGTGGTGTAGCCTATGCAATCAGAAAGTGGGCTTTAAAAAAGGAGGTTGCAGAAATAAAAAAATAATCCTTCCTAACTATCAGCTCGAAAAATATTTTTCTAAACAATTAATTTCAAAAAACAATTGAAACGACAGAAAAAACTGCTTATAATAAGTTAAAAGAAAATTGAACGAAGCGAAAGGACTAGTATGTGGTAAGCTTTTATAAAAGAGAGTGAAGTTTATAAGCTGAAAGACTTCATAATGAAAGTACACAGAACCTACCTTTCAAGTCCTATTACAGTAGGCGCATTTCTTGCGTTATCAGAAAGAGTGGAATCAATGTATTATTGATTCAATTAAGGTGGTACCACGGAAAGCCCTTTTTCGTCCTTTTACAAGGAAGAAAAAGGGCTATTTTCTATTGTATTGTAAAAAAATAGGCACAGGGTTTTTAGTAAAGTTCGGAGGAAATATCATGGAGAAAAAAAGAATCGTCGTAAAAATCGGCAGCAGCTCTTTAACAGATTCAAAAGGTGCTATCGACCAGTCGAAATTAAGTGACCATATCGCAAGCATTGCCAATCTAAGAAATAATGGCCATGAAGTACTATTAGTTTCTTCTGGTGCAGTGGCAGCAGGTTTTGCAAAATTAGGCTATCCTACTAGACCGGTTACACTCAAAGGAAAGCAGGCAGCGGCCGCAGTTGGTCAAAGCTTATTAATTCAAAGCTATAATGAACAATTAAGTAAGTATGGAATAGTTCCGGCACAAGTATTAATTACGAGAAATGATTTTTCCAAGCGAGATCGATACAGAAATGCCTATAACACGCTTACAGAATTGTTAGAAAGAAATATTTTGCCAATTATAAATGAGAATGACACTGTATCTGTAGAAGAATTAACATTTGGAGACAATGATATGTTATCCGCTCTTGTTAGTGGGCTAATCCATGCAGATCATTTGATTATACTTACAGATATTAATGGTTTATATGACAAAAATCCAAATGAAGATCCATCAGCAAAACGAATCGATTATTTGCCAGAAATCACCGATGAATGGAAGGATGCAGCAAAGGGAGCTGGATCAAAGGTCGGTACAGGCGGCATGAAATCGAAGCTCATCGCAGCAGAAACTGCTCTTACATTAGGTGTAAAAGTATTTATTGGTAAAGGTGCTGGAGAAAATAAGCTAATCGATATAATCGAAGGTGAAGGAGATGGAACATATATTGGTTCTAATGCATTAACATCGATTAATAGTAATCGTCAGTGGATTTCACTACATTCCACAGTACAAGGGAGCCTTTATGTCGATGAAGGAGCAGAAACAGCGTTAGTTAATAATGGAAGCAGTCTGTTGCCAGCAGGAATTTATAATGTGGAAGGTATTTTTGAAAAAGGGAATGTAGTAGAAGTGTATGGAAAAAATGGTATTATCGGAAAAGGAGAAGTGCTTTATTCTTCTGAAGAGTTAAAAGAAATTATTACAAATAGAGTGCAAGAAAAAAGAATAGAGAAGCATCCAAAATTGGAAGTAATTCACCGTGATAAATGGGTGAAAATGTGAAAAAGGAGAGATAGAAATGGGAGAGGTCTTTCAAAAAGGTAAATTAGCAAAGAAAGCAAGCTTTCAGTTATTGAATTATACAACAGAAGAAAAGAATGAAGCATTGTTGCTTATAAGCAATCAATTGTTAGAAGATACAGACTTGATAATAAAGGAAAATAAAATCGACCTCGAAAATGGAAGAGAAAATGGTCTATCTCCTTCTGTTTTAGATCGCATTATGCTCGATGAAAAACGGATTAAGGATATGGCTTTAGCGTTACAGGAGCTAGTTAATCTGAATGATCCCGTTGGCGTTGTTGTAGAAGAAATAGAAAAAGAAAATGGACTAAAAATAGTTAAGAAAACTGTTCCAATCGGCGTAATGGGGATGATTTATGAGGCAAGACCAAATGTAACCATAGATGCGGCAAGCCTTGCCTTGAAAACAGGAAATAGCATTGTCTTAAGAGGTAGTTCTTCTGCAAAGCAATCGAATATCGCGCTTGTTAATTCTATCCATGCAGCGCTCGAAAAATCTGCCTTGCCAAAAGACGCTGTACAATTAATTGAAGATACGAACAGGGAAACGGCGAAAGAACTCTTTCATCTAAAGGAATTTTTAGATGTATTAATACCCCGCGGCGGAAAAGGGCTAATTGATACAGTAGTGAAGGAAGCCACTGTACCCGTTATCGAAACTGGGGCAGGAAATTGTCATTTATTTATAGATGAAACTGCAGATAAGGAAATGGCAATTAACATCAGTTTAAACGGAAAAACGCAGCGTCCATCTGTTTGTAATGCTTTAGAGACTATTTTAATAGAAAAAAATTGGTTTGAACAACATGGGATTGCTCTATTAGAGGCATTACACAAGAAAGATGTGGAAATTTACGGTGATTATACAGTGTGTCACATGTTTTCATTAGCAAAAGAAGCGACTGAAGAAGATTGGTTTACTGAATATTCTGCTTTAAAGATTAGCATAAAGATAATAGACGGAGTGCAAGATGCCATCACACATATTAATACGTATGGCACAAAGCATTCAGAAGCAATTATAACCGAAAACAAGGAAAATGCGGCGTTGTTTTTGTCAGGAGTAGATGCTGCAGCTGTCTATCATAATGCTAGTACTAGATTTACAGACGGATTTGAATTTGGCTATGGCGCAGAAATTGGCATCAGTACACAAAAGCTACATGCGAGAGGTCCGATGGGGCTCAATGCATTAACATCTGTTAAATTCTTTATTTATGGAGAAGGTCAAATTAGAAACTAAATAGGAATTATTTTAAAGAATTACAACAAATACTTAGCTTTGCACCTGGGATTGTATGTCAAACTATATGCAGATTGGATGATGATATTGGGGTATTTAAGTATTTTATTACCGATTTTTTTTATTTTTGCAGTTGGATTTATTGGCCAAAAGGCACTTCAGATTGATATAAGATCTGTTTCAGCTGTGTCTGTCTATTTAATGACACCCTTATTGTCATTTAGTGTTTTTTATGAAACAACGTTCACGATTGATTATTTGTATATGACTATTTATGCGCTAACGTTAGTATTGGGCATTATAGCAATTGTATATATTATTGGTTTTTTTAGAGGATATTCTGTAAAAAAGACTTGTGGAATGATTCTATCCTCTGCCTTTATGAATAATGGCAACTATGGAACACCTCTCGTTTTATTTGTTTTCGGTGAGCCAGGATTACATTATGCGGTAATCTTGATGGTAATACAGCAATTAATAATGGTAACAATAGGTGTCTATTATGCTGCGAAAGGCTCTGTTGATGATGGAAATGGCAAAGATACATTATATAAGGTGCTTAAAGTACCTGTCATGTATGGTGCCATCCTTGGAGCCGTTTTTCATTCCCTTCATATTCCGGTCGGAGAGACTATGCTTGAAGCTATTAAACTAGTTGGTAATGCAGCGATTCCAACAGTGATGCTTGTTTTAGGTATCCAGCTTGCTAATGTAAGTGTCAGAAAGATTGCGTATCGACCACTATCTATTTCGTTGTTTTTAAAGCTTATCGTATCACCAGTCATGGCATGGCTATTGACATTCGTCTTGCCAGTCGATGAGATGCTAAAGCAAATCATGATCCTTCTTGCTGGAATGCCAGCAGCGGCGAACACAACACTTTATGCTGTTCAATATGGTACAGAGCCCGATTTTGTCTCTAGTGCGACTTTTTTTAGTACATTAGCTAGTTTAATAACTTTGCCGGTTATTTTATCCCTAATATAACTATGAATCTCTAAAATATCTCGATATTTTAGAGATTCGATATAAATATTAATGGAGGTTGGTAAGAATGGAAATATTTAGTCCTTAATAATAAAAGTAATGTTGGGAATTTTTTATTTTTAAGGGGTTTTTTTGAAAAGTATTAGCTCTTAATATTGATTTAGCAAGTAAGTTACTGAAGGTTTAATTGATATAATTAAACATTTATCAAGAGGAGTTTAATATGAAATCAGTTAATAATAAAAAAAGAGAAATACAAGCTAAATATAGAAAATTAATAAATAAGGAAATTTGGATTATTATGAACTAAGAAAATGATGAAAAGTAATGAGCTATATTAGTATATTTGTTACAATTATACGTTCTATCATGGACATTTAAATAAGATTATATTTATGATTATAAATTTAATCAAGTGTAAAAAACTATTTGTTCCATTGCGCTGCAGACACACGATGCGTCGGGTAGGAAGTTGAGCCTCTTGACTGTGGGTACTAACGCTAACTTTATTGAAACAGCCGTTTATTAAACTAATAAAAACCCAAACAACTATATGGAAATTTCCTTATGGTTGTTCAGGTTGGGCTATTGCTTGTATGCTTATGTCTCTGCCTCTTTGTGATTATTAACAGAAATCGATTAGATGATTAGAAAAAAGATCAATGAATCGCAGATTTAGAAAATTTCCCCCCATGAGCTTCTTGCGTATCCATAATGGTAATAAAAGCATTTTGATCGATTTCCTGGACGATGCTTCGAAATTTTGCTACTTCTAACCTTGTAAATACAACATATAATACTTCCTTCTCTTTATCCAAATAACCGCCTTTTCCTTTAAGCTTTGTAACCCCTCTGCCTAAACGGTCTGATAGTGCTTGCGCGATTTCTTCATACTCATCTGAGATAACCATCGCAGCTTTGGTATCATCAAACCCTTGAATAACAGCATCAATCGCTTTACTCGCAATATAATAGGTAAGGATGGAGAACATAGCTTGCTCCCAACCTAAAACAAAACCAGCCCAAGAGAAAATGAAGACATTAATAAACATTACAAATTCTCCGACAGAAAAAGGAATTTTTTTTGTAAGAAGAATTCCTAATATTTCGGTCCCATCTAACGCACCTGAATTTCTGATTACAATTCCTACACCTGCTCCAAGCAATAAACCGCCAAAAACTGTAGCAAGGAGTGGCTGGGTTGTAATTGGTTCAAAATGTTCGAGCAAAAATTCAATAATCGCAAGCATGATAATGGAATAAAGGGAAGAAATACAGAAGTTTTTCCCAATGTATTTATAGCCCGCAAATAAAAAAGGGAGATTGAGAATAAACACGAGGATTCCAAAGCTCAAGCCATAACTATATTTTAGAATCAAGGAAATCCCGATGACTCCTCCATCAATAATCGTATTTGGAGCTAAAAATAAATCAATCGCAATTGCTGCAAAACCAGCACCAATTGTGAGTAACAAGTATCGCATGATTAAATGGGAGGTACTTTCTTTTTTGTGGGTTTTTGCCATGATTAAAACACCTTTCACCTATGTAAAATACACAAACTGATTACGTAGTATATAGTAGCATAAATAAATGCCAGAAAAAAATTAGCGGAACGAATAGCTATTTATATATTGCATTATCAGGATACGAACGTTAAAATACTAACATAGTACATTTTAATTCTAGGTAGGTGAAAATATGTTTAACAGGGAATTAGTAAAAGGGAGTACATCCTTAATACTTCTACAGCTTTTGGCAGAGAAAGAAATGTACGGATATGAACTTGTAAAAGAGATGGAAAAAAGAAGCGACTATTCTCTGCAAGTAAAAGAAGGGACGCTATATCCGGCACTACATAAATTAGAAAAACAAGAATATGTGGAATCTTTCTGGAAGGAGTCTGAGAAAGGACCTGCAAGAAAGTATTATCGAATAACAGAGGCTGGCCATCAAATTCTGGAGCAAAAAACAACAGAATGGAAAAACTTTGTGCAAACCATTGATAAAGTGATTGGGAGAAAAGGAATATGATTTATTCAAGAGAATCCTACATGAAACAACTTAGGGATTTATTGAAGGATCATGATCAAACAGAGGAAATATGCATAGAATATGAGCTTCATCTATCCGATTTGTTAGAAGATATTCTCTTGGAAAAGCAATGTATAGAAAAAGAAGCGATGATTGCTGTGGTTGAAAGGTTAGGTTCTCCAGAGGAAATTGCAGCATTGTATCAAGAAGAGTTAACCATGACAGCAAAGAAAACACAATGGAATTTCTTTTTTGCTAATTTGCTGTTCTTTGTTGGAGGTATTGGTTTAACCGTGATTTACCACCACCTATCGAATCCAACCATCAGTAAATTATGGTTATTTCTTACGAGTATTCCTTTTTTTCTAATTCTGCTTTATTTATTCTTTTGGCTCTTGCTAGGATATGAAGTTGGCAAGGAATTTGGACTTGGTGGTAAAAAACTGTTGATGAGAACATTTGTTGTCTCTTTGGTTCCCAATCTTTTACTTATGTGCTTTGTTGTTTTTAAGATTATTCCTTTATCTGTATTTGATCCTTTGTTAACGCCTAAATTTATTCTAATCTGCATCTTTTTTACGATTATTCTATATCCAATATGTTTTCTCGCATTTCGCTTTGGAACAACGAGATCAATCTAAGTTGTTCTTGCGGCTAACTACCTAGAATTACTGTATATCGTAATTCTTCTTATTTTTAATTTCTATATAGAATTTCTATGTAAAGGAGAAGATTTAAATGAACAAGAAAAATAGTATATATTTTATTGGCTGTTTATTACTTGCCATTATCTCAGAAGTGACATTATTTACAGAGACAATCGGAATTTCTTTAAGCATTTTTGTTGTCGCATTTTACGTTTTTTATTTTTACATAACAAAAAAAGAGATACATACACATCGAATAATAGGTATTTTTTTATTTTTATGCATTTGGGTTTTAACATTGTCTTTCGTGTTCATTGCCAACCCTTATTTTTATCGCTTCAATCTATTAATAATCTTTCTTTTAATTAGTGTACATACTATTCTAATCACAAGTCCTTCTTTTCTTAGCTGGAGCAATGTCGACATCTTTCGTTATATGCAAAAGAAAGTTTCCTTCTTTTTTAAATTAGGCAAATATCTAATTTTTTTCTTCCGAAAATCGATAAAGGAACGTGGGAATGAAAGGAATTATACATATATAAAAAGAATACTATTAGGAATCATCATTGCATTACCGATATTAATGATATTAATTTTCCTCTTAAGTTTATCAGACCAGAATTTTAGTATCATGATTGAAAAAATACTAGCTCACCTTGTCTCGTTAAATATAAAAGAAATAGGTATTTTCCTTCGAATCGTATTTTTATTTGTTTTTCTAGCATTATTAATGAAAACAATTAGTAAGAAGTCGGTTATTATTCCGCTGGAAAGCAAAGTAACAGAAGGGAAATGGGAGCAAGCTACTTTATTAACGATACTCATGGCCATTAATGGATTGTATCTGCTTTATACAATTATTCAGTTTCAATATTTTTTCAATGATGTATTAATGAAGGGCTTTACCTATGCTGCTTATGCAAAAAAGGGGTTTTTTGAACTTATCATCGTAACGATAATTAATATTTCAATCACTTTATTAGTTAACATATATACTAATAAACGAACTGTCTTCTTAAAAATGGGTCTATCCTTCTTAATTGTTTTTAGTTTTATTATTCTCATATCTGCTCATTTACGATTATCCCTATATGAACAGGCTTATGGTTATACATATTTACGTTTGTTTTCTCATTCCTTTATTTTCCTATTAGCGGTGTTCTTTGCGTTTACGTTTATTAAAATTTGGTTAGAGAAAATTCAGCTTATGCGCTTCTTCTTATTGCTTTCCTTATTATATTACTGTGGTTTAAATCTAATCGATATGGATCGATTTATCGTTAGTAAAAATTTACAACGTTTTGAAGAAACAAATTTAGTTGATTGGGAGTATATAGAATCATTATCCTATTCCACTATTCCAGTATTAACCGAATATTATCAAAAGAACCCGGAAATGAATAGCGTAAAACATTTGTTGCTTGCTAAAAAGAAGCTTCTCGATGAAAGTGATGTTAAGTGGCAAAGCTATAATATGGTAGATGACAGAGCAAGACGATTACTTGGGACGATTGATTTTGAAAATGGTAAGCCAAATAAACAGAATGGAAAAAAATATCGATTGGAAGATAGCGACGATAAATAAAAAGAAAATTTTCATATCCCCGTATCTTTTTCGCTATTTCAAACGTTCTATATATAAACAGTTAAAGGAGGGATTCAATGATGAGGGGGGAAATAGCAAATATAAAGGAAATGTATCGGAAACTTGATCATTATTGTCAGTATCTTTCGATGGATAAATGGGAGAAGGAAGATTTAATCCAAGACTCCTTTTTGAAGGCAATGGAAAATTACCATGAGAATGATATTACCCCTGCTTTACTAAAAAAAATTGCCAATAATCATCGGATTGATAAGATAAGAAAAAAGAAAGAAATCATTGGAATAGAAGTTAAGGAAAGCGGGACCGAAAATAGCAGCTTAACATCCATGATTCTTGCAGAATATCTCGCTGAAAAACTGACGCTTAAACAAGGGATTGTTTATATGCTTGTAGAAGGGTTTCAATTTCGTTTGAAAGAAGTTGGAGAGCTATTAAATATAACAGAAACGGCTGTTAAATCGATTTTATTTCGGGCGAGGAATCAGTTGAAAAATGAAGAATCAACATGGAAAGTCAATCATCATGAAAATAGAGATGCAATTCGTTTGATGTATTATGAAGTGTTAAAAATGGAAGATCCAGCTATTCTAATGGATACCATTTATAAAGAAATGGTATTAGCGAAACCAGTGAAAAAATATCCAACATGCAATGCCATGCTTACAGCAGCATAGTAACTTTATTTGAATGGGAGGGAAAAGGGTTGAGTACGATTCCTTATGTTATTGAACAGTCAGCAGGCGGAGAAAGGTCCTATGATATTTATTCACGCTTATTAAAGGATAGAATTATCATGCTTGGAGATGAGATCAATGATCAAGTTGCCAATAATATTGTTGCCCAATTGTTATTTCTGGCAGCGGAAGATCCAGATAAAGATATCTCCTTATATATTAATAGTCCAGGTGGCTCGACTTCAGCTGGTTTTGCTATTTATGATACGATGCACTACATTAAGCCAGATGTTCGGACGATTTGCACAGGAATGGCTGCATCCTTTGGAGCATTACTGCTCCTTGCAGGTGCAAAAGGAAAAAGATATGCCTTGCCAAATAGTGAAATTATGATTCATCAGCCGCTTGGAGGTACAAGAGGGCAAGCGACAGAAATTGAAATATCAGCAAAAAGAATAGTAAAGCTTAAAAGTCATATTAATCACATTATTGCAGAGAAAACGGGCCAGTCTATCGAAAAAATCGCAAATGACACGGAAAGAGATTATTTTATGAGTGCAGAGGAAGCAAAAAGCTATGGGATTGTGGATGAGATAATTACCGCAAAATAGAATAGAAAAAGGGGGGCATCCGTGTCAGGATGCCTTTTCTGATGGAACACCCCTGTGTACTAGCGTCTATCTTCTTTTCATGTATAATAGAAAAAGAAATAAAATATTAGCTCTGAAAGTAAAAGGAGACAAAATGAATATTGTAACAGTACAAATTGAAGCAGCCTTTGAAAAAAACTTACTAAATGGTAATCCCTTAATATATAAAGACGCTATTGCAACTAGCAACAGGCTAGAAGAAGGCCAAGTAATCGATGTTGTAACAAAAAAGAATAAGTTTATAGGCAGAGGATATTATGCTATTCAAAATAAAGGTATTGGCTGGATTTTAACGAGAGATAAAAATGTGCCTATAGATGCTCCATTTTTTGAGCAGCATTTGAAGAAAGCGATTGAAAAACGAGCTTCCTACTTTAAGGATACTAAAACTACAGCATTTCGCATTTTTAATGGAGAAGGCGATGGTATTGGTGGCTTTTCCGTTGATCTTTATAACAATTATCTTTTAATACAGTGGTACAGTATCGGCATATATAATTATAAAAGCTGGATCGTTGAGTCTTTACAGCGGTTATTAGATGTAGACGGTATTTATGAGAAAAAGCGATTTGATAATAACGGAACCTATTTAGAAGATGATGATTTTGTTAGTGGGAAAAAAGGAGATTTTCCCATGACCATTTTAGAGAATGGGGTTAAATACGCGGTAAACTTAAATGAAGGGGCAATGACTGGGATCTTTTTAGATCAAAGAGATGTTCGTAAAACGATTCGAGACAAATATGCGATAGACAAAAACGTCCTAAATACTTTCTCTTATACAGGTGCCTTTTCTGTAGCAGCAGCAGTCGGAGGGAGCTTATCGACAACGAGCGTCGATTTGGCGAATCGCTCAAAGCAAAAAACAGCGGAGAATTTCTTGCTAAATAAAATAGATTTAACACAGCAAAAAATTATAGTAGAAGATGTTTTTCATTATTTCAAATATGCTGTAAAGAAACAGCTTTCCTTTGATATGGTCATTCTTGACCCTCCAAGCTTTGCTCGTTCAAAAAAACACACTTTTCGGGCAGCAAAGGACTATACAAATTTGTTGAAAGAAGCCATTGCAATTACAAATACCGGTGGGGTTATTGTCGCTTCTACAAATTGCTCCACCTTTGATATGAAAAAGTTTAAAAGCTTTATTGATGCAGCCTTTGATCATCAAAAAGAAAGATATCAGATTTTAGAGCAATTTGGCCTCCCCGAGGATTTTGCCAATATCAAAGAAGTGAAAGAAAGTAATTATTTGAAAGTCGTTTTTATAAAAAAACTTAAATGATATTTTAGGATATTATTTTCTGAGGATGGATTCAGAAAATAAGGATTTTGCCAATGGATGTAAAATCCTTTTTTTTAAAAGAAGGGTTTACGAGATATAGAAACACTTGTAATCTTATAATGAAAGATTACTTTTTTTATGAAAATGTAATGGAAAAGTACTTTTTTGATAAACCTCATATAAAAAAGGAGAACGTGGAGAATGACGATTAAAGCAATTCTTTTTGATTTGGATGACACGTTGCTATGGGATAAAAAAAGTGTACAAGATGCTTTTTGGAAGACATGCAAGCTTGCAGAAGAAAGACATAATATCTCTGCTGAACGTTTAGAAGAAGCGGTTCGAAAAGAGGCGAAAGCTTTATATGAAGGCTATGATACATATGCGTTTACAAAAATGATTGGTATAAATCCGTTTGAAGGACTTTGGGGGGAGTTTCTAGAAGAACATGCTTTATTTCCGAAAATGAGGGAGCTTATTCCTGTTTATCGAAAAGAGGCATGGACAAAGGGCTTGCTGGCGTTGGGGATTAATGATTCCTCATTTGGAGAGGAATTGGCAGAAGCTTTTCCAGAAAACAGAAAGAAATCACCATACGTTTTTGAAGAAACTTTTTCTGTTTTAGATCAGTTAAAGGGGAAATACTCCTTATTATTATTAACAAATGGTTCCCCACATTTACAAAATACCAAACTATCCATTACGCCTGAAATCTCTCCCTATTTTGATCATATTGTCATTTCTGGGGATTTTGGAAAAGGGAAGCCTGACCCTTCGATCTTTGAATATGCTGTATCTTTACTCGGTGTAGACAAGTCGGAATGCTTAATGGTCGGCGATAATTTAATGACAGATATAATAGGTGCTAATCGAACGGGAATTAAGTCAGTCTGGATAAATCGTGAAAACATAGAAACAAAGGATGTCCAGCCTACTTATGAAATCAAACATCTTCATGAATTATTGTCTTTATTAGATTAGAGAGAATAAAAGCCTGGTAATCATATGAAGCATCAAATGTTGCTTATGATTACCAGGCTACTTTTATTTTCAGCTCATTTGTTTAGCTTATAAACAAAGAAAAAGTATATAAGCTTTTCTTAATCTACTGGTTGTTCGTTTGGTAAGATATGCCTGTATGGGACAGGGGATGCTAGGATGACAGATGTGTTAATCGTGCCATACGGAATCAGTCGATCGACTAAGTTTCTCATCCCATCTATTCCCGAAACAGCTGCTTTTATGGTATAGCTTACTGGACCGGTTACGCGGTGGCATTCGATAATATCTGTCTCGGTTTTGATAAATTCCTCAAACGCATGTGGTTCTTCTTTAAGTTCACTAATTTGAATGAATAAAAGTGTTTCTCTCCCTAGTTTTGCAGGGGATATTCTCGCACTGAACTCTAAGATAATGCCTTTTTCTTGTAGTCGCAGCAACCTTTCCGAAACACTAGGACGGCTTAAAGCTAATTTTTTGGATAAATCACTAACAGTAATTCTGGCATCTTCTTGTAAAATTTTAAGTAATTGTATGTCAAGTTTATCCATTTAAATAAATGCTCCTTTTTGCAAATTGAATGTATTGGTACGATTATTCATACGAATTTGAGGGTGTACAGGATAAATACATTCATATTGGTATGTAAAATTGCTTCGATATATTCTATCATTATATATGTAATAAATCCACCAAAAAAACCACATATAGTTCAGGATTTCACCCATGAATCCTCTTTTATCATTCCACTTACTTGACATTACATTAGGAGTGTTTTATTTGAAAAAAATAATAGTTATGATGTTTGGATGTTTCATTACATCATTTGGTTTGTATTTATTAAAAGGATCGTCCATTGTTACTGGAGGAACAGCAGGGCTTGCATTAAGTGTATCTTATTTGCTACCAATTTCTTTTTCCATTTTATTCACTTTAATAAACATCCCGTTTTATATTTTAGCTTACTTTAAAATGGGCAAGAAATTTACTTTTTCAACGATATTAGCCGTGTCATTAGTTACCCTGTTTTCATATCTGCTTCCAATCATTCTGCCACGAATAGCGTTTTATCCTTTATTAGGTTCGATAATCGGTGGGTTCATTATCGGAATAGGCACAATTATTTTATTTATGAATGGTTCGTCTTTGGGTGGGGCACAAATTCTGTCTATTACCCTACAAAAACAATTTAATTGGAATATGGGGAAAACGAATTTTATTTTTGATACAATTGTTATTTTAATTGGCTTATATAGTGTAGGTTTAATAAGAGGTTTATATAGTATTGTGTCTGTGTTTATTATTTCCTTTATGATGAGTACCTTTAAGGAAAAAATAGCTAGTCAAAATACGAGCAAAAGCAATGTAGAAAAAGTTTCCCAAGTTGTAGAAACACAGTCGGTTTAAGTTAAGAAAAAAGAAACCCTTTCATGGATATTCTCTGATTAGAAAATCAAAGAATATATGAGAGGGTTTCTTTTTTTGATGGCAAATAATTATATTTATATTTTCAGTATAATTATAGGGAAAATAATTGACATTGATAATCATTTTCATTTAAAATGATAACAAATAAATGAAAAGAATAGGAAGGTGTAAGATATAATGAATAATGATTTCATTGTTTTAACTCCATTTCAATATATGATCGAATGTACCTGTCCTAGACCTGAACATACATTCATTCTAGATTTACATAAAGGAGATATTATTGCGGTTACAGAGGAAAGAAAATATGTGGATTCACTTGGTTGGCTTATACTTGTCATGATCAAGGATTATAGTTTCTATATGTTTGTAGATGAAATTGAAGAATTTGTCGCTAATAAGAAAATAACTGCATTATTGGATATGGAATTGAGAATGAATTATTTAGAATATAAAGTAAACGAGTCCTTAGATGGGTTAAATAAAGCGGATTTTGAAGTGTTTGCAAGGGAGTTAAATGAATTAAAGTCTATACAAAAAGAACTTGCAATGATTTAATTCTGTAAATTTAATTAGCAATCCTACTTCGCTGCGGGGTTGCTTTTTTATTTGGCTTTTCGGATAGTGTGTTGCTGCGTCTATCTAAATTAACTGTATTTATTGAAAAATAAGAATTTGTTCGTTCGAAAGAAGACTTTGTGAATAAGTTATATTTTTATTAAATTCACCAAAAAGTCTTGATTATTTGCAAACGACACATCAGGCGATTACAATGGAAGAGTATTAGAAGAAGGCAAAAGGTTTGCTTAGGAGGAATTTTTAGATGAAAGTCAAAATAAACAGACACGCGGTTAAAGTACTTAACCAAATGCTAGCAAAAGCTGAAGAAGGGGAAATGATTCGCGTCTACATAACAGAGAATCATGGAAATCATGCTCATTATGATCTGAAATTGGACCAAAAGACTGAGCATGATGAAGTTGTGCAGTCGGACAAGGACATTCCAATATTATTGGATACTAGAGATGCTGACTTCTTGGATGGCGTATGGATTCAATATTTCCATGTGCCACAACCAGGATTTACAATTTATAATCCAGCTAAAGAACATCATCATCATTAAAAAAGTAGGAAGTGGAAACACTTCCTTTTTACATACTCCACAATATATAATTTCTCGCATTTTTTTCATTATGTTTGATATTTTAACCAAGTTGCTACTTAATGGAACTTGTACTAAAAAATAACCGTCAAATTCAAATGAATTTACGAAAAAAGGTTTACACATTAAATTATTTAGGTTATATACATTATGTAACATAAATTATCAGGTTGCAGAAAAAAAATTATCGACCGATTAGTTTCAGCAAATCCGCTGTATGAAATACAATTTTTTCCTGTTTTTGAATGAATGATATAAAAATTAGATAAATTAGCAGAAATCTATCTTTTCTATCTATTAATTATTGGTTTTTGTTAATGAATTTTTAAAAGAATAGTGATAGGATTAATGGTAATAAAGTATTTATGTTAAAAAATTTAGATTAAGGGATGGTAATCTAATGACAACAACGATAAAAGGAAATGAGAGCAGTTTACCTTTACGAAAAGATGTTAAACACCTTGGTAATATACTAGGTGAAGTACTTATCCACCATGGCGGCCATGAATTATTGGAAAAGGTAGAGAATATTCGGAAGTTAGCAAAAGAACTGCGGGAAACGAATAATGAACATACATATAATCAATTAAAGATTGAAATGGAAAAATTAGAGAAACCTATGCGACGTCAAGTGATTCGAGCGTTTTCTAAATATTTTCATTTAGTGAATGTAGCCGAATTAAATCATCGCATTCGTCGTAGAAGAGAATATCAATTAAGCCAAGAAAAAGGTGTCCAGCCATATTCAATTGATCGTGCAATTATGGCATTTAAAGATAAAAATTTATCGGAAGAAACAATACAAGAAGTATTAAACACTCTTTCTTTAGAGCTAATTATTACTGCACATCCGACTGAATCAACGAAACGTACTATTTTAGAAATTCAAAAAAGAATAGCGGATATCCTTATACAACTGGATAATCCAATGTTAACAAAGAAAGAACGCCAACATTTAAACGATGATCTTTTTGAAGAAATTACTATCATGTGGCAGACAGATGAACTTCGTCAAGAGCGACCTACTGTAATGGATGAAGTAAGAAATGGGCTGTATTATTTTGAGCAAACTTTGTTTGATGTTTTGCCAGAAATCCATCAAGAAGTTCAGGATGCACTTCATGAAAACTATCCAAACTTTGAATGGAAAGTACCTAATTTCCTATGGTTTGGTTCTTGGATTGGTGGAGACCGAGATGGAAATCCGAATGTAACACCAGATGTTACATGGCAGACACTTCATAAGCAAAATGAATTGGTTATTCAGAAATACATTGAAGCAGTTGACGAATTAATGAAGAAATTTAGTCATTCTACAAATCGCGTCAAGGTGAGCTCCAAGTTAATACAGACGATTACGGAGGAAGAACAGCTATATTTAACTCCTGAAAAGAAATGGCCTGTAGAAAAAGAAGTTTATCGAAGAAAGTTTTCTATTATTTTAGAAAGATTGAAAGAGTATGGAAAGTCTGAAAAAGGCTATGTTAGAGCAGAAGAATTACTAGATGATCTATTTTTAATTCAAGAGAGCTTTGCATTACATCAACCGAAAGCACATCAACAAAAGGATTTACAAAAATTGATTCGTCAAGTGCAATTGTTTGGTTTCCATTTAGCAACATTGGATATTCGTAATCATAGTGGGGAACATGAAGCAGCAATTGATGAGATTTTACGTAAAGTTGGCATATCAGATGATTATAAAAACCTGCCTGAAAATGAAAAATTACGTATTCTTGAATCAGTCTTAAATGATCCTCGGCCGATTCTGTTGTTAAATGAGGACTACTCAAAAGAAACACAGGAAATGATTAGTACATTTACAATGATTAGAGAGGCACATAAGAAATTTGGAGAACGGGCTATAAATGTCTATTTAATAAGTATGACAAGATCACCAAGTGATATTCTTGAAGTGTTAGTATTAGCAAAAGAAGCAGGGATTTATCGCTTACATGCAGACGGAACGGTTGAAAGTCATTTAAATGTCGCGCCATTGTTAGAAACAATTGACGATTTAATTGCTGGTCCCGAAATTGTTGAAACTTTATTCCGTATGCCAGTATATCGTGAGCATTTACGACAACACAATGACCAACAGGAAATTATGCTAGGCTACTCCGATGGTAGTAAGGACGGAGGAACATTAACGGCAAACTGGAAGCTATTTAAGGCACAACGAGAAATTCATAAAATGGCAAGTAATTATCAAGTCGGCTTGAAGTTTTTCCATGGTCGTGGCGGTTCACTTGGTCGTGGTGGCGGTCCTTTAAATAAAAGTATTCTTTCTCAGCCAGCTGAAACATTAGGGGATGGGGTAAAGATTACAGAACAAGGGGAAGTATTATCATCCCGTTATTTATTAGAGGATATTGCTTATCGAAGCTTAGAACAAGCAACGTCAACATTGCTTATGGCCATTGCCCATATCTCGAAGGATGTTAGCGAACATAAAGAGGAAAGAAATCTGTGGGAAAATTGCATGGAAGAAATATCAGCTATTTCGCTTGCAAAATATCAAGCATTGGTATTTAATGATCCTGATTTTATGACCTATTTTAAGGAAGCAACTCCTTTAAATGAGATTGGCAATTTAAAAATTGGTTCTCGACCAATGAGCAGAAAAAATAAGACAACATTTGAAAATTTACGTGCCATTCCATGGGTATTTGCGTGGACGCAAAGTAGACAATTGCTTCCAGCTTGGTATGCGTCTGGTACGGGTCTATCTGAATTTGCAAAACAAAAGCAAGGTAATATTGATGTCCTCAAGCAAATGTATGCTAAATGGCCATTCTTCCGTTCAACAATTGATAATTTGCAGATGGCTTTAATGAAAGCAGATTTAACGACTGCTAGAGAATATTCATCACTTGTTGAAAATGAAGCGATTGGGAATCGTATTTATCAAAATATAAAAGATGAATATGATAAAACAAGGGCAATCTTATTGGAAATTACAGGGATTGAAGAATTGCTTGATCATACTCCTAGTATTCAAGAATCAGTATATCGAAGAAATCCATATGTGGATCCATTGAATTTCTTCCAAGTGGAGTTAATTAAGCAGCTTCGCGAACAGGAAGTGCCAGATAAGGAATTAATGAATCAAGTTCTTTTAACGATCAATGGTATTGCTGCAGGCTTACGCAATACTGGTTGATGGAAATATAGAGAAGGCAAAAAAAGACGAGAATTCCTCTCGTCTTTTTTGTGTACTCTAAAAAATAGCATTACTTATGAGCTGCTAAAAATTCTTCTACTTGTTCAGGCGTTTTTGCATTTGCACTGTGTAAGTGACCTGTTTTTTCGCCATCTTTAAAAATTAGTAGACTTGGAATTCCCATTACATCATATTTTTCAGCTATTTCTGGTAGTTCATCTTTATTAAGGGTATACCAAGTTTTGTCATTATTAGCCTCGATGATTTCACCGATGAACATATCCATTCTTGTACAATCTGGACACCAAGTTGTAAAAAATTTCACGATATTTGTTTCCCCATTGTGAATGATTTCTTCAAATGATTCTACTGTTTTAATTTTTTTCATTTTCTAAACTCCTCATTATAAATTTCATTTAACTATTAATAAGTTATATAACGTTTATTATACACTTAAGCAGCATTTTTTACCTTTGTGAAGCATTTTTTTAATCGTTATGAAGTAAAGTCTAAGCATTTTATTTGCAATATAGCATTAGAAAGAGAAGAATATACAAGGTAGGAAAAGTTGGCAGAAAAAAGCGTGTTAGGGAAAATATATTGAAATAATTTTTTTGTTCATTCTGATATTTTTTTGGATTGTTTTTTTCGTTATAATAAAGGGTATGTTGTCATATGATAAAAAGGGTCAATTTCACGGTTTCAAGTAAGAGGAGGTTACGAATGAGTTCGACAAAAATAAATATTTCCCCTGTGGAAAACATGTACATACGATTAGTTTTAGCAATTGAAGATATGGATAAAGAGAAATTAGTAGATCTAGGTGATTCCTATTTACTGAAACTAAACAAAAAAAATAAAAGCGGCAATGAGCTTCATTTTTCCATGCTTTTTAATAAAAAGCTAATAAATAAAGTGGCAAGAAGTACGAATCCAACGGTAACTATTACAAAGAATAAGAATCTTATCTCTCTTGAAGTTTCCATTATGCTTGATTTAGCAGAGCCATTAAAAGAAGATAATTATTATTGGATAAAAAGAGAGTTCGCAACAACGCCGGCGTTTGAAATTTCCTACAAAATGAACGAAGAATATTTCGATAAGAAAATATTGCAGCATTTAAATGACAAGGATATTAGCGAAGAGAGTACAGAAGTTTAAAACAAGGGTCAGCCTCCAGGAAATACGGAGGACTGACCCTTTTGATTTATAGTCCGTTTTACATCTATTCGTTAATTAATCCAAGCCACTTTAGTCCATTATAAATGCCTGAATCTGTAACAGAAGTAGTTTTATGTTTTGCATAGGAAAAAAGCATATCATGGGCATTTCCCATTGCAAAACCTTCCCCAACTACTTGTAGCATTTCTTTGTCGTTAAGGCCATCTCCAAAGGCAATAGAGGATTCCTTCTCGATCCCTAATTTTTTTAGAATGAGGGATACAGCAAACCCTTTATTGACTTTATCACTTATGACATCATAAGAATGTCTAAACCCATCGATGTTTACTTGAGATAAATGGATATCTGGGAATTCTTCATATAAGGCAATATCCTCTTCTTTTAAGTTAATAATTGTAATTCCAAGGATATTTTCTTTTTCCTCTAGTGTAAAAGCTTTATTTTGCTTTAGATGGAACTTCTGGCTAAATTGCTTAGTCATTTCTCCTTCCGGATGGGAAAGAAGATTATGCATATTTGTATATAAAATTAATTCGTTTCCTTTTTCATTTGCGATAGCTAAGTATTTAGTTACTAAGTCTGGGTGCATCGGCTGTCTAAATACGTCTTTGCCATTATGTATTGCGTATGCGCCATTGTAGCCGATAAACGATTTTATAGCAAGTGTTTCCCCGATATGTGAGATTTCATGTAATGGTCTTCCTGTGGCTAAAAAGACTTCTAATCCCTTTTCCTTCATCAATTGTACTGCGTCTTTCGTTGAATCTTGAATTGTATCATCTGGTGTTAAGATGGTTCCATCAATATCAAGGAATAAAATTTTATAATTTGTAGACATTTTTACCTCCAATTAATAAATACTAATACATCTCTGCCATTACATACTATCATATAAAAAGAGCAAAGGAAAAAGAGTAATCAAAAAGGGAGAAATTTTTGATTACTCTTTACGTTAAA
Source organism: Niallia sp. (assembly GCF_031978665.1). Taxonomy (NCBI): domain Bacteria; kingdom Bacillati; phylum Bacillota; class Bacilli; order Caryophanales; family Bacillaceae; genus Niallia; species Niallia sp. Next base: position 103,322 of record NZ_DALZDK010000008.1, read on the forward strand.
TTTACAGAAGATTTATTGTATATGGAGGGTAAGGCTGGAATAAAGCTTAATCCATTCGATTTTTACCAAATTTTCCACCATTGTCTCCTTTTTTCATTGGCTACAGCTGTATGACGAAAGGTTTGCACTAACTCTTGAAAGTTTCTTTCTCTTTGTTTGATTTCTTTATTCATTTGTTCTCGCTCTAGTCGAAGTGTTTCCATTAAATATTGATCATTTTCATTTAATTGCTCGACTGTTTTATTCAATTCCTCATTCGATTTCGAAAGATGGTCAATCATTGATTTAATTTCCTTGGTAGAAGATTCGTTTGATGTCCATTGTTTAGAATACGTTTTTCTTTCAGCTTTCGATATTTGTGAAAGTTTTTTGATTTTGGTACGGATATCTTCATATTCAGTTGTTGTTTTTTCGGTATTGGTATGTAATAGTTCTGAGAATTCCTCTAAATGTTCAGTAGTTTTTTTCTGAGTCTTGTTCACTGTATTTGTAATATGATGAATCGTTTCTTCATGGCCCGCTTTCATTTCCTTCGTAATCGTTTCTAGAACTTCTTTTTTTATTCCATTTCTGATTTCACCTTTGACTTCTTCTAGAAAATCTTGCTTATAATTTTCCAAAGAGGAAAGAAGCAACCGGAAGTTTTTCTCTGCTGTATTTGAATAATCCGTTTCTAATGATTCGTTCACATTATTTTCAAGTACTTCAATCGAAGTATGTGTTATTGGTTCGACTGTCTTTTGCTCTTGAATTTCTACTTTTTTAGGTCGATTAATGAGCATTGTTAAAGTTTCTTTGACTTCTGCAGTCTTTCGTTTTTCTTTATATAAGTTTTTTACTTCATGGAGTAAAGTAATCTCTTTTTCTGTATAAATACGGGCACCTGTTTTGGTTCTAGGTATCACGAGAATTCCTTGTAGATCCTTTTCCCATTGTTTTAACGTTGTAGGTGTTGTTGTAAGCTTTTTAGATGCTTCTCTTATCGTATATGCCTTCATTTCTCTCTCTCCTTTGTAATAATCACCGTAATATAATCATCTTTAATGTAATATTTAAAGAATGGTTAAGGATTATCCTGCAACAAGACAAAAGCTATCAAAACTTCTAATTTGTTGACAATTTTCCCGATTTTTCTAATACAGGAAATCATTTTGTAGAATCCTTTCATGATTCTTGTGTAGTTCTATCGTTAAATGTATAAACTAAGAGAATCGAAAGGAAAGCTGGAAATAGGGGAGATATCCATATGAAGAAGAAATTTGTATTTATTCTTTCCATCGCACTTATCCTTTTCATCCAAATTGGCGCTAAACAAATACAAGCAAAAAGTACAAATATCGAAGAATCTATAGTAAAACTGAGAATTTTAGAAACAACAGATATTCATTCTTATCTATTGGATTATAATTATGAGAAAAGAAAGAAAACGATTGAATATGGATTTAACCGTGTTGCAAGCATGATTCTTCAAGCAAAAAGGGAACAAAGGAATACATTATTGTTTGATGTAGGTGATGTTATAAAGGGAAGTCCATTAGCAGAATATGTTGCGAGTTCCCCAATGTTTTATTCAAACGATATTCATCCAGCATATAAAAGCATGAATTTATTGGGGTATGATGCAGCAACAGTCGGAAATCATGAGTTTAATTATGGTTTGGACTTTCTAGTAAATACATTAATGGGGGCGGATTTCCCATATACAAATGCGAATATTTATGTCGATGATCGCAATGATTATGAACAGGACGACATCCATTTTTTTCAACCATATTTATTATTAGATAAAGAAGTCGTAAACGAAAATGGAAAAATAGAAAAGATAAAGGTGGGAGTAATTGGGCTAATTACCCCCATAACCCAGGTATGGGATAAGGAACATTTTGAAAATAAGCTAATAATAAAAAATATGCGGAAAACAGCCGAAGAAATCGTCCCGCAAATGAAAATAGAGGGTGCTGACTTAATTATTGCCTTAGTACATGCTGGTTTGTACTCTGATCAGGATTACAGACCGAAATCTGGTAATAATGTTAGGGATATTAGTAGGGTGGAGGGCATTGACGTCATTCTTTATGGTCATTCACATGGCGTTTTTCCAGTAAAAGGAGAAAAGGGCCCTAAAGGGGTTAACCATGAAAAAGGATTGATTAATGGGATACCATCTGTACAAGCAGGGAATTGGGGGAATCATCTAGGGATTATCGATTTGACCCTGCAAAAGAAAAAGGAGAAATGGCTAATAAAGGATTCAAAATCAACTGCGAAGCCAATCATTCGGATTATTAAAAAAAAGAAAATACCAATTGTATCTCCGTTGCCGCAAATCGAATACATCCTTTCGAGGTATCAACAGGAAACAATGGAGTATATGAATAGCAAGCAGTTATTAAATCATTTAGACTAAAATAGAATGAAAAGTTTAGTTGTACGAGAAAACTAAAACGGAACAGCTATATAGAAAATTACTAATTTATTTTCAGGCGAAGATAGTCTTCGTTCATACGAGTAGATGCATATATCGTTATCTAAACGAAACAAGACAAGTACTAAAAGGATATTAGTTCATTTTGTACTTGTTTTTGTGTATGATTAAGCTATACGGTATTTTGTGTAGCTCGTAAATAGGTGGAGGGAATTTCAGTGAAAACAACCATGAATTTGGTTAATAAAGAAAAGATAGAACAGATTTTAAAAGAAATGGTCGATCATGCATATGAAAATATCAAAGGAGAAGAGGTCCTACTTTGCATGGATTGCTGTGATGTCGATTTATATGTTGCCGCAGACTCCTACGAACCTTTCTTAGAGGCAGTTAGAGAAAATTTTGAACTCGATGAAATAGGAGAAATTATGGATAGAGAAGCTTATCATGTATTAATGAGAGAACTGGATGAATATTACGTGGATTTGCATGTGAAGTCTGGTTATTATGATTACTTCCCAGCAGGTAGCTATATAGTTAATGGGAGGGAAGAGGAATCAGAAACTAATATCCTCGCCCCAAAAGGAGTATTTTATGCACCCTTTGAAGATGCGATAATTGAATAAGTAGTTTGATTTTTTGGTCAGGGTGTCTAAATTAAGATTTCCTGACCTTTTTTGCGTTTCAATTAAGAGTAGATTGTTTATCGAAAGAAAAATATGCTGTCAACAAATTTTACAAAATCAACCTAATAAAAAATCAAAATAATTCAATCAACATTTTTCCATGTTGATTGTTTTTCTATCATTTTTTTGCGTTTTTCATATTTATGAATGGAATGGGGCCAATTTAAAATGCCATCGTCTTTATCGAACTCAATAATAACATCAGTTACTCCTTTTTCTGTTAATATTTGTTGTGCAATGCGCTGTCTTATTTTGTCTACTTGTTCAACTGTTAATTTGCTATCGATTTCTATACTAAGTTCGACATGGAAATCTTCGCCTTCTTTAATAACAGTGAGGTCTTGAATATCACGGACATCAGGATCGCTCATCGTAATTTCGCCAATTACTCCCTGCATTTCTAAATCAGCTTCACCAATTGCTCCTGCTGCATTGTCTAAGAAAACTCTTCCGACAACGATAAACATAAAGATTCCAATTATGATGGATACTATTCCTTCTGCCTGTTTAAAACTTGTGCATTCAGATACAACTACAGCAAGAATGGCTAGAATTCCCCCGGCTGTTGCCACTGAATCTTCTAAAAAAACTAATTTTGTTGCTGGTTTTGCAGATTTTAAATAGGTGAAACTAGAGGTGAATAATTTCAGTCCTCTAGGTTTTAAACCAGCAGTTGTTACAATTTCTTTCATTGCCTTTATTAGCACAGTAAATTCCAAAGAAACAGAGATGGAAAGAACAATGATATTTAGTAAAAAGCCAGTGGATTCCTCTGGGTTAATGACATGATCAATGCCTTCTCGGACTGTTTCGTATGCCATAATACCTACAATAAGAACAGCAAATAATAAAACTACATTAACTAGTCTACCAAATCCACCAGGGAACCGCTTAGTCGGAGCTTTTTTACTTAATGCTGACCCGATAAATACAAAAATTTGGTTGGCTGCGTCCCCTAGAGAATGCATGGTTTCGGCAAACATAGCTACATTGCCAGTGAGAAAATAAGCAACTCCTTTTAATATAGAGATAATTGTATTTACGAGCGCAGCAAGGAGCGCCGAGCGATTTCCATTTTTAAGTAAAATTATGAATTCCTTCATCGTAATGTAGTACCCTTCTTCCTTACATTATCCAATTAGATGGAAATAAAAAGAGAGCTTCCCAATAAATGGCCATCTTTAAAAGATAGTTTTCATGTTTATGGGAAGCTTCTATGAGCTTCTGTATTCTTCTTTATAGTGGTCCTGTAGAAAAAACATTACAGAAGGCTTTTTCGTAAGTCTATGGTGTTGTCACACGAAACTTTGAATATGTATGTCTAAGAAGTAAGCGGTCGGTTACTTTAAGCTAATTCACTTTTTTCAACCGCACTGTTCCAATCGGGGAAATAATGTAGCGCATGGCGCATTAAATCTGGATGGCTTTGTTTTACTTTCTTTTTATTCATATTCATGCCATTTGAACGCAATTGTTGAATAGCCAACATCACTTCATCAGCAGTCATGCTAATATCCATTGACTTACCTCCTTTTTATTTTGTTCTTATTGTTTACACCTAGGAACAAAAATATACGATGTTAATACAAAAAATAAAGTAATTATTTCTTGGGAAAGCGCAGAATTTGCTATAGGAAGACAAAAAATGACTTAATTTTTCAGGTTTAATCGATTCATTATCCGTTAATTCGCTTCATTGTACGAATAGGATTTCATTCGCTATAATTGAAAGGTATACAGGATGAATATAGAAGGACGTGATTTAAAACGTGAAATGGAAAAAGCTGCTTTTGCTTCAAGTGTTTGCACTTATATTTTGTTTTACCGGAATTCATACAGTATCAGCACATGCATACATAACGAATTCTAATCCTAGTGAAAATGAAATATTAGAGAAAGCACCGACTAATGTTTACATAGAGTTTAATGAAAAAATCCAAACTGGTTTTACTATATTAAATGTTTTAAATTCTTCTGGAGAAAGGGTAGATCAGAAGAATGTCGAGATAGATCCAAAAACGGAAAAATCGATAAAAGTCGATTTAGAATCTGACTTGCCAAACGATATTTATACGATTGAATGGAGAGTAGTATCAGCAGATGGGCATTCTGTTTCTGGGATGATTCCTTTTAGTATTGGAGAACTACCTGAGGGTGCAACCTTTCCAACGCAACAAGAAAATGGAAATCTGCTTACATTCATTAGTACTATGATAAATAAGGGATTCCTTTATATTGGCTTTTCTTTATATATGGGACTTTTCTTATTTTATGCGATTTGGTATAAAGGTAATAAATTAACTGGTAGATTAGTAAAAAGAACGAAGACCGTTTCGATTACTGCTATAGGCTTACTTGCCATTAGTATTATCAGCTCCATCTTCATTCAAACACAAAGCTATGCAGGTGGTGGTTTACTAGCTTCTCTAAACGTTAGTAATTTGACGGAAACGTTGAAAAGTACGAAAGAAGGAACCATTTGGATTGTGCAAATAATCCTCTTGATTACTCTATTTATTGCTCATCTATCCATTTTGAAAAAGGAAGGATTTTTAGAAAAAAAACGTTGGATTATCCCCGGAATAGCATTTTTAGGTATTTTGCTTTCAAAAGCGTTTCTTGGTCATCCATCTAGTTCGCCATATGAAACAGTCGCTATTTTATTTGATTTTTCTCATTTGGTTGCAGCTTCTATTTGGCTAGGCGGAATGCTTGTTATTATCTTGTTTTTAAGGGAAGGGATTTTTGCTAAACGAGGAGAAGGACATGATCTATATTGGGCTAGTATGGAAAAATATTCGTTATGGGCCCTTTTCTCTGTTGCTGTTCTTGCTATTTCAGGTGCGATAAACGCTTCGTTATTAATTCCGGATTTCCATTCGCTAGTAAGTACTGCCTACGGAAAAATCTTACTTATTAAGATAGCATTACTAGTACTAATGTTGATTTTTGGAGCCTATCACTTAGTTAGCAGAAATCTTTTAAAAAAGAAAGAGTTCTATAAAATATCCATTAAAATAGAAATAGCACTTGGAATCTTAATATTGCTAGTAACTAGTGGTTTTACACAAATTCAAACACCAACTTTGCCAATTGATTTGCCGTTTTATGAGGAAGCAGAATTAGGATATAATGAAAATATCAGTTTATCCATTACACCCAAAAAAACAGGTGTTCAAAATCAATATGAAGTATTTGTGTTTGATAATAATCGCAAAACCATTGATCCAATTGAACAAATTACGATTAGTTTAATAAATGGGGACAAAGAAACGAGTTTTCCTTTAACGAAAGAGAAGGAAGGGCATTATTTTGCAGAAAATCTCCAACTAAATCAGCCAGGAAATTGGAATGTGGAAGTACATGTGTTAACGGACGAATTAGAATCACTCGATTATTCCTTTTCGATACAAGTAAGATAAGGTTTGATTCTTTGAAAATAAGGGAATGGAAATAAAGAAGTATTTCTCGGGAAAGCGCAGAATCAGACAGGATTTTTAATAAATAAGTCATTAAATGACGAAAAACATAGAAAGTAATCGATTAAAAAAACAAGACCCTTTCACAAGGGTCTTGTTTTTTTATGGGAGGAATGAGAACTCCAATGTACTTGAAGAGAGCTTTTCTTAATAACTGATTTATATAATCGATAGCCAACAGTCCCGGCGATAAAAGTCAGGATAATATCCTTTATAAGCGGTAGGGCCATCCAACTCCATAATAGTTGATAGGTAAAGCCATCTGGAGCGGCGTACCATGTTTTATAAGCCATATACATCCAAGTTGTTCCAATTATGTAATTGATTATTAATCCAATAAATGCAGTGAAAATAAAGGTTGGAATCGTTTGTTTTTTCTCAGCTATTAAGCCAACGATAAATGCCGTAATAATAAAAGATAATATAAACCCAAAAGACGGCTTTGTAATAATGATGAGACCTCCAGATACTCCAGCAAAAATAGGAATTCCAATAAGACCGACGAGCATATAAACAAACATAGCAACACTTCCTAATCTTTTGCCAAGCAGTAGACCAGCAAGAATGGCGAAAAATGTCTGCAGTGTTACTGGAACACCTCCAATTACAAGAAAACTTGTAATATTTGCACCAACTGCCATTAAAGCAACAAATAATGCAATCATCGTTATTTCAATCGTCTTCCACTGTTTCAAATTTGTCACTCCTTTTAAGATATTTCCCTTATTAAATATACTTTTCAAATAAGAATATGTCAACTTGAATAATTTTTAGTTAACATATTAATTTTACATAATTTCTAATAGGATGTTCATACTAAAAGTAGGATGAAAGGAGATGTTTGCATGAAAAAAATAAAGTTTCCATTCATAAGAGTCTTGTTAATTAGTTTATTCTTTATGCAGGTATACCTTCCTATACACGCGGAGGCTGAAGGGTTACCTTCTTATGTGAAATGGGGCAGAATTGCCATGATAAAAGCACAAGAAAAATATCCTAATAGTGAAGTTACTGATTATCTGCATGTTGGCAAGGAAGATAAAAAAGGAACATCGGTGGAAAAGTTTAAGCTTATTGTAAAAAACGATCAAAAGGAAATTGGTGTCTTTGTAAACTTAACCTTTGATACGAGAACAGAACGTCTGATATCTGTTGATATGCAGGAAACAAAACCATAATTTTCAAAAAACTCTCTAAAAAGTAATTGGTTTTAGAGAGTTTTTTTGTTTTAATGAAAGAAAGTGAAAGGGAGGGAACGAGTAATGAATATTGGCAATATACAAAAAATCATGCGCTATCCTGTAAAATCTTTTACAGGGGAAAATGTTTTAAAAGCACAGATTATGTCATACGGCATCTATGGGGATAGAAGTCATGCTTTTGTTGATAAGACTAATAAAGATAAGCATTTAACGATTACTCAATTTCCTGAAATGGTAACGTACAAAGCACAATTTTTAGGAGAAGAGTCGTTAGATGCTTTTCCGAAAATAAAGGTTTCAGCAAGTGATGGAGCACAATACAATTGGGAGGATCAAGCATTACGGAAGAGGCTGGAAAAGGAAACAAATCGAACGTTAGAGACAATTACATATTCCACTACCCATGTACCGTTTCCAGCTATTGAAGTAGACAATATTCTGATAATCTCAACAAAAGCACTATCAGAATTATCTTCATCATATGGTGAACCAATCGATGAGCGAAGATTTAGAGGGAATATTGTTTATGATCTGCAAGATAGTGGAATAAAGGAACAAGATTTAATCGGGAAACGGCTAAAAGTAGGGTTGGAGGTAATTATTGAAATAACAAAGTACTGTGAAAGATGCGTGATAATAACGGTTGATCCGAATACGGGTAAGAGACAGCCTAAGCTATTAAAACAGATCGTAAAAGAACGAAACAATCAATTTGGTTTCTATGCTCGTGTTATCCAGACTGGAACCATTTATGTTGGAGATCAAATTACTATCTTATAAGGAAAATAAGGATGTAAAATTTACTGTAGACAATGTCTGCAGTTTTTTTATCTAAATTAATCAAACGTTTGATTAATAAGGGGATTGCTTACAACTGTTAAAATATGATATAGTTACCTAGGTAATTAATATGCGGATCGGAGAAAGCGATGAACACAACTCATGACTTATTCCATTCTATCCAGCAGCTCGCGCGACAATTTACAAAACAGTTAAATATAGCGTTAGAGCCATTCGATATTTATAGTTCAGAATGGGCAATATTGTTTGTATTAAAAGAAAGAGGACCTCTTGCACAAAAGGAAATTGCCGAGTATTTATCCATAGAAGCTCCTCCTGTTACACGCACGGTTAAAAAGCTCGTGGAAAAAAAATATGTTCTCCAAGTGAAAGGAGAAGACAGACGCACAAATAAAGTGTTTCTAACAGATTTAGCATTACAAGAATACGCAAAATGGGAAGAGGTTGTTTTACAAGCAAATCAGGAGTTGCTTGCACAATTACCAGTTGAATCATGGGAATATTTACAACAAATCATTTCTAGGTGGTCCCATTCATTAGCAATCAAGGAGGAAAAAAAGTGAATAAAGAAGCCTTATGGACAAAGGGATTTATTCAAATATGGATAAGTAACTTTTTTTTATTTATAACGTTTTATTTTTTATTAGTTTCATTACCAATTTACGCGATTCGAGAATTAAACGTAAAACAGTCAACAGCAGGCTTAATCGTTACTGTTTTCATTATTACAGCTATTCTTATACGACCTGTCGCCGGTAATTTAATGCAAAAGGTTGGGAAAAAGGCAATTTTTCTAACATCCTTACTTATTTTCTTAGTGGCATCCATCTTTTACTTATTTACTGATTCTCTAAGTGGTTTACTTATTGTTCGTGCTTTGCACGGGATTGGGTTTGGGATGGCAACAACAGCAACAGGGACAATTGTTGCTGATATTCTGCCAAGCTCCAGAAGAGGAGAAGGCATGGGGTATTATTCAATGAGCATGAATCTAGCAATGGTTATCGGTCCATTTATTGGCCTTCAAGCTATTAATTCATGGGGAACTTCAACTCTATTTATTCTAGCGATTATTTTTGCATTTTTAGCCATTTTAACAGGTGGATTTATGAAAATTGAAACTGGTGCAGAACTAGAAAAGGTGGAAATAGAGGGACCTGGGAAAAAAGGATTTCAATTTAATCAAATTTTTGAAAATACGGCAGTGAAAATTAGTATAGTCGCAGCAATGTTTGGAATTGTCTATTCATCTATTCTTTCCTTTGTTTCCGTGTATGCTGAAAATAAAGGATTTATTAGTGTTTCTGGGTATTTCTTTGTTGTATATGCGATCTTTATGCTGATGGCTAGACCTATTGCTGGTAAATGGTTCGACCGTTATGGCGCAAATAAAATTGTTTATCCATGTATCGTATTATTTTCTGCTGGAATGATTTTGCTTGGAATGGCTCAATCTGAATGGATGTTTTTACTTTCAGCTGCATTAATTGGCTTAGGATACGGATCCATGTTTCCATGTCTTCAAACGATTGCTATTCAAAAAGCAGCTCCACATAGAAGAGGGCTTGCAACGGCAACATTCTTATCTATTTTTGATATAGGGATTGGTTTTGGTTCCTATATAGTAGGAATTATTGGGGATGCAATCGGTCTTAATGCTTTTTATTCGTTTAGTAGTATATATATTTTAATTGGTATTGCTGTTTATTACTATTTGCATGGTAAATTAATCAGAAAAGAAATAATAGTAACCAAGAAAGAACAATTAAATACAGGCGCTTAAAAAAATAAGGCTCTCCTAAGAAACAATAATGTTTATAAAGGAGAGCCTTATTTTTGTAACTTAGAAAAAATGCATTCCTTGCTTTGATTAATCTTGAAAGTGAGGAAGCTTCTACACTTTTTCTTTTATTTTCTATTTTTGAAAATCAAAACCGTTTTTCTAAAGAATATGATAGAATAGTCTAGTAAATATTGTAAAGAAGGAGTTCTATTATCGATATGAACGAACCATTATTTTTTAAGCCAGTATTTAAAGATAGAATTTGGGGCGGTACAGCGCTACGTAGCTTTGGTTATGAAATACCGAGCGAAACAACAGGCGAATGTTGGGCTTTTTCCGCGCATCCACACGGACAGAGTATGGTCAAAAACGGACCGTTAGCGGGCAAAAATTTAGAGGAATTATGGGAAAATCATCGTGAGCTTTTTGGGAATATGGAAGGCGATCGTTTTCCGTTATTAACGAAAATATTAGATGCTAATCAGGATTTATCTGTACAAGTTCATCCAAATGATGACTATGCTAAAGTTAATGAAAATGGAGAACTTGGCAAAACAGAGTGCTGGTATATCATTGATTGTCAAGATGGGGCTGAAATCATTTTTGGCCATCACGCTAGTACAAAAGAAGAATTAACAGCAATGATTGCTGAAAATAGATGGGATGAGTTACTAAACAAAGTTCCTGTGAAGAAAGGCGATTTCTTCTTCGTACCGAGTGGAACGATTCACGCAATTGGAGAAGGAATTATCATTCTTGAAACCCAACAAAATTCCGATACAACTTATCGTGTATACGATTATGATCGTCGTGATAGCGAAGGCAATACAAGGGAATTACATATTGAGCAATCAATTAATGTTACGACCGTTCCTCATCAATTAGCAGCGACTTCGCCATCTGTTGAACAACAAGGGGAGATAGAGATTACGAACTTTGTTAAATGTGACTATTTTACAGTAGAAAAATGGGTATTAGATGGAAAGACAGTAAGAGAGCAAAATCAAGCTTTCTTATTATGCAGCGTAATCGAGGGAGATGGTTCTCTTGATAAGAACGGAGAAGAATTTGCATTCCAAAAAGGCGATCATTTCTTGCTTCCAAATAAATTTGGTAATTTTGAATTAAAGGGGAAAGCAGAGATTATTGTTTCCTATATTTAATCGAAGTCTATTACATTTAAACAGGAAGAGTGTCTAATCGGACACTCTTCTTTTCTGATGATTTTAGAATCTATTACAAGTTGATATAATTTATAAGAATAAGCAATCAGCAATTATTCTACATATCTATACGAATTGGTATTCTTTTTTCAAATATATAATAAGCAGTAAAGCCAGCTTTTTTCGCAAGATTAAGAGCCTGTATGAACCCTGCGCCAACATCTTCTTTCTTATGGGAATCTGAACCAATTGTTAATATTTCTCCACCTAATTCTCGATAACGTTTTAAAACGTCTATAAAAGGCAATGATTCATTCAAGCTTGTTCGCCAACCTGAAGTATTGATTTCTAATCCAATGTCTCTCTTAATGGCTGTTTTTAATATGGAAGTAATGATGTCTTGATAGTCTGAAAAGACATAAAGTCCTCTTGTAGTATGGGCGTACCGTTTCATTAAGTCAAAGTGAGCAAGGACATCGATATCTGCATAGGTAACTAATTCGTGCACTTCTTTAAAATAGGTAAGATAAATATCCTCATCTAGGTGTGAATTCATATATTTTCGAAGGGTGATTCCATCAAGATTATGAACAGAACCGAGAATAAAATCAAATGGAATAGTGGATAAAGCGGCTTTATATTGTTCCCGCATTAGATGTGGTTCACATAATTCAATCCCTAACTTTATTAAAAGTTGATCTTTATAAACAACCTGACATTTTTGGATATCGGCTAGATAGTTTGTCCAATTCATATGACCATAGGTTGGTGCATTTGGATTTACTGAAAAATGTTCTGTAAAACAAACTTCATTTACACCCTTACTTATTGCATTTTCGCAAATATCCTTCATTATTGCTTTCGAATCAAATGAATGATTGGAGTGGTGATGATAATCAATATAATACATAAGAAGCTCCTTTTTATGACGACTATTTTATTTGGGCAGTAGCTATTTTTTTGCTATAGCTATTTTATCATATTCATATTTTTAAAATCACAACTAGTCATAATTAGAACATCCTATTATGATGAAAAAGAATTCAGAAAATTAATAATTTAAACTTACTAAACAGGTAGGAATAATGTATAATAAATAATTATTAACCGTAATTAGGGGGGACCGGAAATGACTGAGGTGAAGACGATCAAATGGAAAGATGAGAATATCGTACTTTCTATTGATTATCCTAAAGAAGAATATAACGAATATAAGACCGTGATTATTTGTCATGGATTAATTGGCAGTAGAGTTGGTGTAGATCGCTTATTTGTAAAGACAAGTAATTTACTTACCGAAAAAGGTTATTTAGTGATTCGTTTTGATTATAAAGGGTGTGGAGAATCTAGTGGTGAATATGGTAGTAATCGATTGTCCGATTTAATAGAACAAACAGAAGCAATTATTCAATTTGCATATGAGGAAATTTCGATAAAAGAACTTATTTTACTCGGACATAGTCTAGGCGGAGCTGTCGCATTATGTACTGCCATTAATGATTCTCGAGTTAGTCGTTTAATTCAGTGGGCTGCTGTCGGGAATCCAGCATTTGATATTAGAAGAATATTTGGTGCCGATAGGTTGAGCGAGTTAGCAGAAAAAGAAGTGGTTGATTTTAATGGTTATTCCTTTTATCAAACATATTTCGAATCATTAGCTGAATATCATCCGTTAGAAATTTGCCACTATTTTTCTGGTGATGTCCTATTAGCACATGGTTCAGCAGATCAAGATATACCCTATCACTATATGAATGAGTACAAAAATAATTATTTACAGCGAGAAATGGGGTCGGTGGAAGTGCTACTTATCGAAAATGGGAAACACACTTTTTCATCAGCTAGTCAGTTTAATGAATTAATAAGCGGTACGATTCAATGGTTAGAAAGTAAATAAAAAAATACGCAAATGGGTTGTATTAGCATCCATTTGCGTATTTTTTTAAATGAAAATAATTATTTTACTTAAAATTACTTATATTTGTGGAAATAAATAAGTAAATGACTTATGATAAAAGGAGAAGAAATTACTTAAGGAGGTAAAATGGCACAAGAGCAAAGGTTATTAGACATTGTCAAATATTTAAACAAACATGAAAAAATCACAGTTGAGGAAATTTGTACACTCTTTCAGGTATCTCGAGATACGGCTAGACGAGATTTAGTGAAGCTGGAAGAGGAACAGGCGATTATTCGAACAAGAGGTGGTGCATTATTACCGAAAATTCATCGGAAAGTTGACAATTACCATAATCGTTTAAAAGCAGTTTCAGAAGACAAAAAAGCGATTGGCAAAATTGCTGCTTCTTTCGTGCAAGAGAATGACCATATTATTTTGGATGCCTCTACGACAGTTCAGGCAATGGGAAATTATATTGACCAAGAATGTACAGTCATTACGAATTCTATTAATTTGGCAGATATTCTATCCGATAAGCAATTGCCGAAAATTCACTTATTAGGTGGAGTAATGCAGAAAGAACATCGCTATTTATACGGTAATTCGGTTATCCAAAGATTGGATAAATATTATGTAGACAAAGTTTTTATCGGAATTGTTGGGATTTCGGAAAAAGGACTGACAATTGTAGATGAAGAAGATGGAGCTGTCAAAAAGAAGATGATGCAGCAAGCAAAGCAAGTCATTGTCGTAGGAGATATTAGCAAAATTGGTATTACCGATTTTTATCAATTTGCCGAGCTTTCTGATATCGATCTTTTTATCACAGATAAAGAGCCAGAAGATTCATTTATTCAATTATTAAAGGAAAATGGTGTGGAATTATTAGTAGCAAACAGAAGGGATGGAGAAGTATGATTACATGTATCGTGACAGATTTAGATGGGACACTTTTAAACCATGAGAGTAAGATAAGCGAACAGAACCTAGCCAGCTTGAAAAAAGCACAAGAAAAAGGCGTAGAAGTTATTGTAGCTACAGGACGAAACTATCCAGATGTTATCGACATTTTTAAAGATACTGGTTTAAAAACATGGGTGATTGGAGCCAATGGAGCAACGATTCATGACCCAGATGGCAACCGATTTGATCATCTTCCTATGGATAAACAAAAAGCGATGAAGCTTCTTCAATGGTTAGAAGAAAGAGATTACTATTATGAGATTTTCAGTGATAATTATTTATACTCTCCACAACGAGGGAGACAATTAATTGAAATAGAGCTTGATCGTTTATGTACTGCTAATCCGGATATTAATAGAGCGGACCTTGAGAAACATGCGGTAATCCAATTTTCGCAAACAGGTTTTTCTTTTATTGATAGCTATAAGGAAATAGAAAATCCAGCTATTAATGTATACAATATTTTAGCCTTTTCCTATGATAAACAGAAGTTAGATGCCGGCTGGGAAACATTTAGATGCGATTCATCTATTACACTTGTTACATCCGGTACCTATAATTTTGAATTTGAACATAAAGAGGCTTCTAAAGGAAACGCACTCGTAAAACTAGCAAATCATTTAGGCATAGAATTAAAAGCTATATTAGCAATGGGTGATAGTATGAATGATCTTTCCATGTTAGAAAAAGTAGGATATCCAGTTGCTATGGGAAATGCAAGAGAAGATGTGAAAAATGCAGCGATAGAAATTGCAGAAACGAATGATCAGCATGGTGTAGCAAATACAATCTCGCGACTTGTTTTAGCTTCGGTTGCTATATAATTCAACAAAAAAGAAGAAGGTATGTCCTTCTTCTTTTTTGTTGAATTCATTAGACAGCTAGCCATTTATGAAACGAAAAAACATTTATTGACAAATGATTTATTACAATATAGATAGCAGCTATCCGAATGCATAGACACTATTTTTTTTAGCAATAATGAGATATAATAAGTAGGTAGTAAAAAAATATAGTATCTACTACTAATAGTAGATAGTATTATTTATATAAAATAATGGTTTTTATCAGTGTTGTTTTGAATAAGCGTTACGTCTTTATAAAAATCTTACATATAAGAAATTTCACATAATTTAAGTTATTTTGTACATAAAGGAGAAAGAAGAATGTATGCATTTACGAGTAGATTTGCGAATGTAGTATTAAAAACTTTTGGGAGAACGAAGGTAATTAATAAAGATAAATTACCGAAGGATACAGGATATGTTGTTGCTTGTTCGCATATTGGATGGGTTGATGTAGTGGCACTTGGAACTGCCATGTTACCAAAGGAAATTCATTTTATGGCTAAGAAAGAGCTGTTTGCTAAACCGAATGTAGCAAAATTCATGCATAGCATTAATGCCTTTCCAGTTGATAGAGAAAATCCAGGACCAAGCAGTATTAAGACGCCAGTTAAACTATTAAAGGAAAAGAAAGTTGTTGGAATTTTTCCTAGTGGAACAAGAACTTCTGAGGATGTACCCTTAAAAAAAGGTGCGGCTACTATTGCGAATTTGGCAAGAGTGCCGATTGTTCCAGCTGCCTATAGTGGACCAACGGATTTAAAAGGACTATTAAGTGGAAAGAAAATTCATGTCATATTTGGTGATCCTATTTCTTTAAAAAATGATGATGGTACAAAGAAAGATCCAGCCGATATTACAACGGAATTAAGTGATGTTATGGCAAAATTACAAACTGAATTAGATAAAAGAGGCGGTAAGAAATGATGAATCTACAGAAAGTGAAGGATATACTAAGTCGGTATCCTCTGCCTCTAGTAGATGAAATATTAGAGTTAAAAGAAGGAAAAATGGCTGTAGGTGTTAAGCAAATTAATAAGGAAGATACATTTGCAACGGGGCAAAACCCAAATAATCCCATCATGCCAGGCGTTCTTATTATAGAAGCAATTGCGCAAGTTTCAGCAGTTGCCATTCATAGCGAAGAAAAGCATAACAATAAATTCGCCCTTTTAGCCGGTATCAACCATTCAAGAATTCGAAAACCTGTTTTTCCAGGTGATGAATTGTGTATGGAAGTGATGGTAGAAAAGGTAAAAACTAGCTTTGCCAAAGCAAAAGGAAAAGCAACTGTTGCTGGAGAATTGATTTGCGAAGCGGAATTTCTATTTTCGTTCCAGTAAAAAAGTAGAGTGAACATAAAGGTAGCTGAAATTAAAGGATAAACACTTTGAATTCAGCTACCTTTTTTATTCAAATGTTTTCAGAAAGATTATTGGTTTTGAAAATTATATTAAAACGAAAGGGGAATGGAAGGAACCAGTTTTTATGGATAACTGCATAAAATGGCATAAGAAAACAAATGAAAAAAGCGTAATTTTAAGAATTTTACGCACTCAAAATATTTATAAAATCTTCAAACATTCCCTAAATTAAAATTACATTTCCCTATCAAATATTTCATAGATTACAAGACTATTTTCTAGTAACTAGGCATATATCTGTATGGAGAAAGGGGATGTACCTATTATGCAAACCTCCAAAACACGTACATTAATCCAATATTTGAATACGACAATATTAGGAATCATCCTAATGTTTATCCTTATTGGGGGAATCACGACCTCTATTTTTTCCTTCAAATTGACTTCTGATAACGTTGCCAGTATTTTAAAATCAGTGAATACAACGGATATTTATACCGATATTTTTCATAGTGAAAATCATCTTTTTCCAAAAGCAGATGGGAAAGGACTTTCTCTTGGCAATATTCTGTTCCAAATTGCAACCAATATACGGTTAGATGATACGAGAACTCTGTTAGGAAGAGAATTACCTGCATTAACCTATTTTCATACGGAGATTGTTGTTGCCGAAGAAGGGACAACCATTGCTACTCTCCCGTTTGAATCTACTCCCTCTGAAGAGCTAATGAAAAATCCAAAAGAAGTGGACGAGGAAAAAGTAGAGAAAGAAGAAAAGCCGCCAGAGAATAAGGCACCAGTGACAACTCCTAAAAATAAAACGGTATTGGTTTACAATACGCATAATCTAGAAGCCTATTTACCACTATTAAAGAATGCAAACGAAAATGAAGCAGTAAGCTCAGACGAACGGGCAAATGTGGTTGGCTTGAGTAATAAACTAAGTAATCTATTGCAAGCAGAAGGCATAGGCGTTCAATTAGATAAGACAAATATTAATCAAAAGCTATTAGACAGAAGTTGGACCTATGCTTCGTCCTATACGGTTTCAAAAGAAGTGGTCGAAGCTGCGGTCAGTGAAAATAAACATTTAAACTACTTAATTGATATTCATCGTGATGCTGCAAGAAAAAAGACAACGACGGCTACAATAGATGGAAAGAGCTATGCAAGATTGTTCTTTATCATTGGTAAAGAGCATAAAGGGTATGAAAAGAATCTGGAATTCGCTAAAAAGCTTAATGATGAACTGAAAAAGAAGTATCCAGGTATAACGCGGGGAGTAGGCTTAAAAGGACAAGATGAAGGTAATGGTATTTATAACCAAAACTTCTCAGATCGCGCTATTCTTTTAGAAGTAGGGGGAATAGATAATACTCAAGCAGAATTAAATCGGAGCATGGAGGCATTTGCAGAAGTTTTCAGCAAAGTATACTGGGAAGAAAACGACGCAACACAACAATAAATTAATAAGAGATGGACCAGATAAATTAGAGGTCCATCTCTTTTTTAATACATTTACCCTTTGCTTTCAGCCTGTAAATATTGTTTATACCTGCGTAACGCCGCTTCACTTGTTAAATGAAATTGTTCCATCACTTTTTCATCGCTTGTGCCGGCTGCTAGTTCCTCTAATATAGCTGCATTTCGAAAATTAACAGCAGAAATTTTCCGTAATCCTGTTCTTCTTACTTCGTCTTTAATCATTTCTTGAATGGCGCGGACAGATAGGGCTTTTGGTTTTTGACGATCATAATCAAATTGGAAAGAATAAGAAATATTGTTGAAAGCGACAAAAACGGGATCATTTGAATAATATTTTGGGCGAAACGATTCAGGTATGGAAAAATAGTAATCTCGCAATTTTGCCATTATGTCATGGGGAAGTTGAAGGGTTAACGGAGCTTTATCTCTAGTAAGCATAAGCTCTCCTTGTGCAAGGTTTAAATCCTTCATCATGATGCTATGTATATCGAAAGGTGTTAGGCCAAAGGTTCTTAATAATGCTACGATTGTCCAATTTCTTGTCAGCAGATAATTTCGAGCTGATTTTTTTGTTACTTCCAAATCTTTCGTTAAGAGCTGCCGTGATAATTTATTAAATTCTTCTAGAGTAATAAAATCTTTTGTAGTTAGGGAACGCAATGGGGAAGCTTCAGCTAGTTTATGAATTTCATGTGCACAAACACATTGATGGTAAATCATTAATCGGCTCAGCACAGATGCTAGACGGCGAATCGTAGCTTGAGATAATTGCTTTTCCTTTAAGTATTGAAAATAGGCGCGGATATCCTCTGCACGTAACGCCTTAACCGTTTCGAATCTTGTGTTTTCTTTATAAACAGCTAGCCAGCTAAAAAATTTCTTTAAATCCGATTCATACTGCTTTAATGTTAGTTTACTTCGTCCAGTTTGGATTAAATTGTCCATATAATCAAGTGCATAATCAGGTAAGGTAATCATCATTTTGTGTTCCATCCTTCTTATGAATTTTTTTCAAACAATTCGAAATGCAATAACCTCTCTTCTTATTTTAACATAGGTTAAAGTAGGAGAGAGAAAGGGGCTATTTAAATTGATCAGAATTAAAGTTGGTGAATCTTTATACCATTATAATACTGAATTGGAGCATTATTTTTCAAAAATAAAGAACAATATTATCGGAAATAATTTCACCTTTTCTACACCTTATGGAGTACAAAAGCTGCTGTATGCTGATTGGACAGCAAGTGGCAGATTATATAAGAATATTGAAGAGAAGATTATTCATAAATTAGGTCCGTATGTTGCTAATACTCATACTGAATCGAATATTACAGGGACTTATATGACAAAAGCATATAAGGAAGCAAAACGAATCATTAAAAACCATGTTCATGCTGGTCAAAACGATATTATCTTGTTTGATGGTTTTGGCATGACTGGAGTTGTAAATAAATTGCAGAGATTAATAGGGTTAAAGAATTCATGTTATATAAAGGAAAAAATAGCGGTGGTTTTTGTCACACATATGGAGCATCACTCCAATTATTTATCTTGGCTTGAGACAAACGCAGAAGTAATCATGATTAAGCCGAATAAAACAGGTGATGTAGATATAGATTATTTAGAGTCCATGCTTGAAAAATATAAGGACATCCCAATAAAAATTGGAGCATTTACTGCTTGTTCCAATGTAACAGGTAGAAAAACAAATTATCATCAGCTTGCTAAAATCATGCACCAGCATAAAGGATATTGCTTTGTCGATTTCGCAGCATCAGCACCTTATGTAGCGATTAATATGCATCCTGATAATATCGACGAAAGTTTAGATGCTATTTATTTCTCCCCACATAAATTTCTAGGTGGTCCTGGTACTAGTGGCGTATTGGTAATGGCAAAGGATCTCCTATATTCGAATACACCAGATCATCCTGGGGGAGGGACAGTGGATTTCACGAATGAATGGGGGGATATTCTATATAAAAAAGATGAAGAGGAAAGAGAAGATGGAGGGACTCCAGGATTTCTACAGGCAATTAAAGCAGCCCTTTGCATTCAACTAAAAGAAGAAATGGGTATTGATAAAATAGAACAAAGAGAGAAGGAATTAGTTGAACTAGCAATGACAGAGCTGAAAAAAATAAACGAAGTTCGGATTCTTGAAGAGGAAAATGTAGATAGATTAGGAATAATTTCGATTATTTGTGAAGATGTCCATTATGACTTAGTTGTGCAGCTACTTAATGATCGATTTGGTATTCAAGTGAGAGGAGGATGTTCATGCGCTGGACCATATGGACATTATTTACTTCCTATTTCGAAGGAACAATCAAAGGAATTAAGCAAAGAAATTCAAGAAGGGATTTTTTCGCATAAACCAGGTTGGGTACGGATTTCCCTTCATCCTACGATGAGTAATGAAGACATCTATTATATTGTAGCTGCAATCAAAAAGATTTTAATCTATCATGGAGAATGGAAAAGAGATTATGTAAGTAAGCCGTCAAGTTGTGAATATCATTTGGTTAGAAGAGAAGAAATAGATTTAGAGGAGTTTTTTTGAATGTAACGCATACTTATTAATCCAGTGCAGGTTTCTGCTTCTCTATATAAAAGTAATGAAAAATTCTGTATTTAAGAAAAAATGCATATTATCGGAATGATTTATGCTATAATGACTTTAATTTGATAATAAGCAAACCACAAGGGGAGCGTAATGCTGAGAGTGATCCATTGATCTGACCCTTCGAACCTGTTAGTTAATACTAGCGAAGGAATGTGGGAAGAATTAAGATAGTAATAACTATATGATTCATTTCGCGCGTAAGTTCTCCTTTTGGTCTGCAGAAAAAGGAGATTTTTTTATGAAAAATATGAAATTAGTTGTCATGATCGAAGTGGCGATTATGGCTGCGATTGCACTTATCTTAGATTTATTGCCATCTATTCCGGTTTTTAACACATCCATTTCTTTTGCAATGGTACCTATTTTTATCGTTGCTTTTCGCTGGGGATTTAAAGCAAGCACAATTGCAGGTTTCTTATGGGGTGTTTTACAGATTGTTGTTGGTGACCTGCAGGCATTAACCTTTTGGCAGGTTATTCTAGAGTATTTATTTGCTTTTGCATGTATTGGATTTGCTGGTTTATTTGCTTCAGCTATTCAAAATACTTTAAAGAAGAAACAAAAAGGATTAGCAACTGGCCTAATTATTTTAGCGGTAATAGTTGGTGGTTTCACACGTTATATTTGGCATTTCATCGCAGGAGTAACTATTTGGGCAAGCTATGCACCTGAAGGAATGTCACCGTTTATCAATTCCTTGATAGTAAACGGTGGTTCTTACTTAGGAGCCACTATTCTATGTTCAATCGTCCTTGTTCTTTTATTAATTTCCGCTCCTCGTATCGTACTTGATAGACCATCAAATGGCGTTTCTAAAAATTAGAAAGTATTGCATTTTAATAAAAACGAAAACCAATAAAATTGTAAAAAAAGGCGTTCCGTTAGGAGCGTCTTTTGTTTTATACAACATAATAGTGAAATGTTATAGATGGATGATACAATCATTTTAATAAGGATTATTCTCTCATTCATCACTTAAATGAATAGAAATTAACAGGAAGAAGGTCAAGAAGCATGCTTATCTTAAAAAATGAGATAGAAATTGAGATTCGTTCCTATAAAGAAGCTGACTTTCCATCGATTCACGCATTAAATGAACAAGAACAATGGACTAACTTAGTAGAGAAAAAAGAAGGGACAAAAGCCGCTTGGAGACATTCTAACATTGCTTATGTCGCAACGTTAGATAATCAAACAATCGGCTATATCAGAGGAATGACCGATCATTCGATTACATTATATATTTGTGAATTACTAATCGATCAAGCATACAGAGGAATAGGTCTGGGGCATAATCTTCTATACTATGTACACTGTTTATTTCCAACAACGAGAGTAGAAATGCTTGCTTCGAGTACCTCTCATTCCTATTATGAAAATCAAGGATTTCGTCCTTTTTATGGATTTAGAAAGACTTTCGTTGAATAGTGAGTTTACTCCATTTGAAGAATAAATATTATGAAAAGCAATCAGTCTTAAATATTAGTTGAAGAAGCCATCTGTAAATACTGGATGGTTCTTTTTTTGTCGAAATTTATGGTAATATGAAACTAGGAATGTTTGCATAACGTCTATTATTCTAGTAGCATAACTTCGCAAGAATTACTTCAAGGAGGTTCAAATGACAGAAATAAATTTTTCGTATCAGAAAAAACCAACAAATAGAAAAATAATGGTTGGTCTTATCCTAGCTGCATTATTAGTGATTAGTATGACAATTCTACTGATTTTTTTTCCGTTTGGTAATAAAGAGAAAGTAACTTACTTTCAAGGTGAAAATCCAGTTTTCCTTAATGGAGAACAAATTGGAAATGCCATTTTTGACAAAGGTACTGTGTATTTACCATTAAACATTTGGCAGGAAAAAATAGATGAAAGCATTACTTATGATACGAACAGCAATTCCGTTATCGTCACAACAGATGATAAGGTTATTCAATTTCCAACTGATTCTGTTTCGTACTATGTAAATGATAAAAATACGGAACTGTCTTTTCATCCTTTAAAAGATGAGGACGGGACGATATATGTTGCGCTTGATCCATTAGCTCAGTTTTATCCAATTAAATATACCATTTTAGAAGAGGAACAAATTGTACTTCTAGAAGAGAGTGGACAAGAAAGGGCAGATGGAACATTTACTTCTAAGAAGGTAAGGAAGGATTTCACAAGATTGCGTTCTGAGGCAGCAATATCTTCCCCTTATACAGAAGAGTTAGCTCCTGGTGAGCATGTAACAATTGAAAAAGAGGTAGAAGATTTTTATTTTGTAAGAAAAGAGAACGGAATCGCTGGTTTTGTGAAAAAGAAATACGTGGAAAAAGGAAAATCAGAGGTTGTTCAAGTAAAATTGGAAGAGAAGGAACCTAAACTGAATAAAATCGATGGACCTATTCAATTAACGTGGGAAGCGGTGTATTCTAGTAATCCAGATACATCTACCATACCAAAAATGAATGGAGTAAATGTTGTTTCTCCAACATGGTTTAAGCTTTCTGGAAATGATGGAAAGGTAACGAATTTAGGGTCAACTGCTTATGTGGATTGGGCGCATAAACAGGGATATCAAGTGTGGGGATTGTTCTCCAATGATTTTGATCCGGATAAAACGCATGAAGTATTAAAAGATTACCAAAAGAGACAAACGGTTATCAGGCAGTTGTTAGTATATAGTGATATGTATAAGTTAGATGGCATAAACATCGATATTGAGAATGTTCGCGAGGAAGATGGGAAGTATGTAACACAGTTTGTAAGAGAAGCAACGCCATATTTACATGAGGCGGGCATTACGGTTTCAATGGATATTACATTTATAGCTGGCGGTAATTATTCAGCATTCTTACAACGAGATCATTTGGCAGAAATTGTTGATTATCTTGTCGTGATGGCATATGATGAGCATTGGGCAACAAGTCCGATTGCTGGAAGTGTAGCGAGTTTCCCTTGGGTGGAGGCGAATTTAGAAACCTTACTTGATATTGTACCAAGTGATAAGCTCGTTTTAGGGGTACCATTATATGCACGATTATGGGAAGAGAAAGAAAATGGAGAAATTTCTTCTAAGTCCCTTTCCATGGCAAATGTTGAGGAATGGCTAAAAGAGCATAAAGTTACACCAACCTATGATGAAGTTAGCGGTCAAAACTACGGGGAATATTTTGATAAAGAAACGAAATCAACGTATAAAATTTGGCTAGAGGATGAATTATCCTTGGCAAAAAGAGCCGAATTAGTCGAAAAGTATAACTTAGCTGGTCTTGCAAGCTGGTCGCGTACCTTTGCCAGTGACACAGCATGGTCAGCATTATCGTTAGAGAAGAAGGAACAATAAATATGAAGAGACTGGGACAAAAGTAAATAGCCAATCTGTAAAGATGAACAATCTCT
>NZ_DALZDK010000009.1:0-1681 GCF_031978665.1 Niallia sp.
GAGCAACTGACTTGTAATCAGTAGGTTGGGGGTTCAAGTCCTCTAGCCGGCACCACTTTTTTAAAATTGTCATTAGTTTGAATATCGGAGGGGTAGCGAAGTGGCTAAACGCGGCGGACTGTAAATCCGCTCCTTCGGGTTCGGCGGTTCGAATCCGTCCCCCTCCACCATTTACCATTGGACAATATTAAGGTATATGTCCTTTTTATATTTTTGGGCTATAGCCAAGCGGTAAGGCAACGGACTTTGACTCCGTCACTCGTTGGTTCGAATCCAGCTAGCCCAGCCAAGAGCCATTAGCTCAGTCGGTAGAGCATCTGACTTTTAATCAGAGGGTCGGAGGTTCGAATCCTCCATGGCTCATTTATAAAATTGGAAACCAAGCACTTTAGTGTTTGGTTTTTTTGTCTTTCCAAGCTGAATATAACAAATCATTTTAAATAGCGAAAGGATCTTTTTGGAAGAGTAAAAAATGGTTTGTTTCTGCTGTTATACATTATATTTCAGTGACTCAAAAGGATACATTAGAACAGAAAAGTCAATAATCTCAACTATTCCCTCTATCCATCTCGTAGATGAGATCCATTTATCACGTTATCGTTTTTTGAATATTCGCATATATATACATGAAAATGTCGAGTTGAGTCATTGATTTAGAAAAAGGTACAATAAAGGGAAAATAGATAAGAGGATGGGGAGGATTTTTATGAGAAAGCTGACTATCATTGGGATGCCTATGGATCTCGGACAAATGCGCAGAGGCGTAGATATGGGGCCTAGTGCTATTCGTTATGCAGGGATTTTTGAAAGATTATCAAAGCTATTTTCTTCTATTGAAGATTGGGGAGATATTGCAGTAGGAAGACCTGAAACAATAATAGATAAACAAAGCAATCTTAAAAATCTTCATTTAATAGCAGAAAAAAATCAAATGCTTGCAGAAATGGTGGATAAAATTATACAATCCAAGTCCTTTCCACTCGTGTTAGGTGGTGATCATAGCATAGCAATTGGCACACTAGCTGGAGTGTCCAAGCATTATAAAAATCTAGGGGTCATTTGGTATGATGCGCACGGTGATTTAAATACAGCTGAAACTTCCCCCTCTGGAAATATTCATGGAATGCCGCTTGCTGCTAGTTTAGGGTATGGGCATGAACTTTTAACGAATTTATTAGGGATATCACCTAAAATTAAACCTGAGCATGTAGTGATAATTGGCGCTAGGTCTTTAGATGAAGGTGAGCGCAGGCTTATAAAGGAATTAGGAATAAAAGTATTTACGATGCATGAAATAGACCGGTTAGGAATGACGAAGGTAATGGAGGAAACAATTTGTTACTTAAAAGATAAAACAGACGGGGTACATTTGTCTCTTGACTTAGATGGACTAGATCCCAATGATGCGCCGGGTGTTGGGACACCAGTGCCAGGAGGGATAAGCTATAGGGAAAGTCATTTAGCAATGGAAATGTTAGCAGAATCAGAATTAATTACTTCGGCAGAATTTGTGGAGGTCAATCCTATATTAGATGAAAAAAATAAAACTGCGTCTTTAGCAGTAGCATTGATGGGCTCTTTGTTTGGGGAAAAATTACTTTAAGGCTCAGAAAGGTAACTTTATCCTAAAAAGCAGGAATGGAAGTGCACTACTTTTCATATGATAAGTGGATTATATGGA